>JAKSCW010000318.1 GCA_022360375.1 Balneolales bacterium | reverse complement strand
TTGGGACTATACCGCATACGACAAAATGGCCATAGGCACTATTGCCGGGCATATCATCGAATGCGGGGCCCAGGTTTCAGGCGGTAATTTCACAGATTGGGAGGATGTAGAGGATTTTACTGATATTGGTTTTCCAATTATCGAAGCCTATCCGGATGGGGTATTTTATGTTACTAAGCATGATGGAAGCGGTGGATTAGTGAATCAGATGACAGTTAAAGAACAGTTACTTTATGAAATAGGAGATCCATCAGAATATATTACCCCTGATGTAATCGCAGATTTTACCTCCGTTCAGCTGGAAGATGCGGGCGAAAACAGGGTAAAAGTGACCGGTATTAAAGGCACGCCGGAAACACCAACGTACAAAATTTCGGCAAGCTATACCGATGGATATAAGCTCTCGGCTACATTGGTGTATAGTTGGCCGGATGCCTTAAAAAAGGCTGAAAAAGGGGCGGCTATTCTGGAGGCAAGAGCCAAAGCACTGGGGTTGGAAATTGATGAATTCAATAAAGAATACATTGGGTATAATGGGGTGGATGAAAAACCTGTGTTTGAGACCGAACAAATTGAAGATTTGGATGAGATTCAGATGCGTATTTCTATTTCAGGAAAAAACCAGGAACACATTAACCGGTTTGGAATGGAAATTGCTCCACTTATATTAACCGGGCCAAGTGGCGTTACCGGTTTTGCAGGAGGAAGGCCAAAGGCTAGTGAAATAGTTGCCTACTGGCCGGCACTATTAGACAAGAAAGCGATATCACCAAGAGTTAACGTATACAAAGTAGAATAGAACGAACAAAAGAAAGCAAGAAACAAGAGTTTGGGAGCGATCAAAGACCTTAATAAGTATCTAAAAAAATATGTAGTCAGCGTACTGCTGGGAACTTTATTCCTTACAGGAGCCAATTTTTTTCTGGTCTGGATTCCTGTTCTTATCCGAAGGACTATTGATGAGGTGGAGTATTTGTTCAATGGGGAGTATGTAGTTCCGGACACTCTGATTGAAACTCTGTTTGTAAGTGAAGTTGGCAAAATACTGGGGTTCAACTCATTGTACTTGCTTGGAACAGTGATCATGTACGGTTTCTTTCTTTTCCTGACCCGCCAGACCTTGATTGTAAGCTCCAGGAAAGTCGAATTTGATATCCGGAACGATATGCTGGAAAAATTGATGACACTTCCTCAGAGTTTTTATCAAAAATTCACCCAGGGAGAAATTTATGTCCGGGCAACTGAAGACATAAATAAAGTGCGCGAGTATTATGGGCCGGTAATTATGTACAGTATAAATACGGTTACCCGGGCAGGTTTTGTTATTACGATGATGTACATCGTAAATAAAGAATTAATGGTATGGGCACTTATCCCACTTCCTTTATTATCTATTTTTGCTTATTGGATAACCGGGTATATCCACAAACATTCTATTATTATTCAGGAACAATATTCAAAGCTCTCGGGGCAGGCAAAAGAATCTTTTTCAAGTATCCGTTTGATTAAAGCGTATAACCGGGAGAAAACAGAACTCCGGAAATTTGACGTTCTTTCTGAAGATTACCGGAAAAAGAAACTTCGGTTAGACATGATTGAGTCTCTGTTCCATCCGGGGCTTAATTTTCTGATCGGCATTTCCCTCATTATTGTGATCTGGCAAGGTGGAATTATGATTGTGGAGGGATCGCTTACTGTGGGTAATATTGCTGAATTTTTGATTTATGTGGCGTATTTAATCTGGCCTGTTGCGGCATTAGGGTATACGATGAATCGTTTCCAGAAGTCGTTGGCTTCATGGTATCGGATAAAGGAAATTCTTGATTATCCGGTAGAAGTCGAAGACGGTGAGAATGAGGATAATGTGGTAATAAGAGGGGATGTTGAATTCAAAAATGTGTGGTTTAAGTATCCAGGCTCAGAAGAATACATCATCAAAAACCTTAGCCTCCAAATAGAAGAAGGGGAAAAAGTAGCAATTGTTGGAAGAACCGGTTCTGGTAAAACCACATTGATTCAATTGCTTCCAAGACTTTTCGATCCTTCGGAAGGAGAGATTTACGTTGGTGGTATAAATGTAAAAGACTTAAAATTAAACCAATTGAGGCAATCAATTGGTTTTGTTCCTCAGGGAACATTTCTATTTTCTGATACGATTGGTGAGAATATTGCGTTTGGTATCGAAGAAGCAACGGAAGAAATGATAGAGAAAGCAGCTGATATGGCTGAAGTAAAGGATAATATTTTGGATTTTGAGAAAAAATTCCAGACTATTCTCGGAGAACGTGGTATCACACTTTCAGGTGGACAGAAACAGAGAACGGCGATTGCCAGAGCACTTATAAAGAAACCAAAGGTGCTGGTGTTCGATGATTCATTAAGCGCAGTTGATACAAAAACAGAAGACGCAATTTTACAAAAACTGAGCAAGGAGTTAGAAAATCTAACAACAATTACTATAAGTCACAGAATTTCAACAATAAAAGACGCAGATAAGATTTATTACCTAGAGAACGGGCAAATAGTTGAATACGGGACTCATGAAGAACTTTTAGAAAAAGACGGCCGCTATAAGGCTATGTACAAAAAACAAATACTTGAACAAGAACTAGCACAAATCTAACACATAACAATCCGACCCGGGTACGTTGTTGACTGCATCTACCCAAAAGGAACACATGGGAGAAAGAAAAAAATGATTGTAGTACCACTAGGAATCGCATCAGCCACACCAACAGCAATTCGTCATTTACCCTCAGTGGCGCTCTGGAGAGAGGGGAGCGTTTACTTATTCGATTGCGGTGAAAATGCGCAAATGAGAATGCTTCAGGCAGGTTTAAAACGCTCAAAAATTGAATGTATCTTCATCTCACACTTTGATGTTGATCACTATTCAGGGCTTATGGGACTTATCTCAACACTTCAGCTTCAAAGAAGAGACCGCACGTTAAAAATTGTGGGACCTGAAGGAATCAAAGAGTATGTAGAATGGAATCTTAATTTTTCGGGAGTTGAATTAGGGTTCGGGATCGACTTTGTTGAAGTTAAGGAAGATGAAGAGGAAGCTCGGGTTATCGACGAAAATGATTTTTATGTAGAGGCGCGTCCTTTAAAGCATCGAAGATTCTGTTTGGGGTTCCGTTTCCAGGAAAAAGACAAATCCGGGAAAGTTGATGCCGAAAAAGCAGCTAATCTGGGAATTACAGAGGATGATCAATTCAAGGAATTAAAAGCAGGAAACAATGTGACCCTCGCTGACGGAACCGTAGTTGAAAGTTACGAGATTGTAGGTCATCCCCGCCCCGGAGATAGCTTTGCCTATGTTTCCGATACGGAGTATTGCCCGAATGCCGTTAAGCTGGCCATGAATACGAACATATTGTACCACGAAGCAACTTTTGGCAACCAGTTAGCTGATAAGGCCAAAGAAACCGGACATTCTACTGCTGCAGATGCTGCCCGTGTAGCAACAGAAGCCCAGACAAAGCTTTTGGTAATTGGCCATTTCTCTGCTCGTTATACGAATTTACATGTGTTATTGAAGGAGGCTCGTGATGGTTTTTATCCAACCTGGTTAGCGAATGAGCTTCGCCCGATATTCACTGATCCAACTCATGAACGCGGTATTGTAGATCCTAAGGTGGAGCTAAAAGATCTTACCAAGAAATCAGATGCTCCACAGCCACCGCAACGAAGGTATGATAGAGGTGGAGGCCGGGGAAGAGGTGACCACCGTGGTGGCGGAGGCAAAAACTTCCGTTCAAGAAAACCAAGACATGGATCAGGCGGAGGTTATAACAATGATCGCGGTGGTGGTTATCGTGGTGGAAATCGTTACGATAATGATCGGGGCGGCGGAGGTTATCGTGGAG
>JAKSCW010000248.1 GCA_022360375.1 Balneolales bacterium | reverse complement strand
ATCTTCCCATTTCTTAACCCAGGGGCACGTATTACACGAAAACACAACCAATAATCCGTTTTCACCTGCAATATCTCCCATCGAGAGACTTCTACCGGAAACATCCTGCATGGCGTGATCCAACATCGGTGCCTTAGACCCAATTTCCAGTTCTTCGGTATTGAACGAAGAAGCCGCAACTAATACAACTGTTGCCAAACCTAACAATCCAATCTTTAGTTTATTCATTGATTTACCCTTTGTTTAGTACTTTAAGTAGTTCAGTTTCAAAAGTATCATACTCCGCTTTTCCCTCCCATTCAGAAGAAATGTTCCCATTTTTATCGTATATCACTGTAAACGGAAGAGCACCACTCCAAGTATCTGAAAAAGTGGTAATAAATTCATTATCGTTACCCCGCTTAAAATAAGTAGTGAAATTTACATTTTGTTCCTTCAGAAATTCCGTTGCCTCTGTACGAGCTTCATCAAAATCCCCGGATACAAAAACGAGTTCAAATTCTTCCCCGTATTCTTCTTTTAACTTCATGATGTAGGGAAATTCTTCTACACAAGGAATGCACCAGGTTGCCCATACATTCACCATTACCGGTTTATTTCCCTCAAAAGAAGCAATAGTTTCAACTATTTCTGTTGCAGTTGCATCTACCAGTATCTGTTCCGGTTCCTGCTCTTTGGGCGAGCAGCCTGTTAACAAAAGAGCTGCCAGTATAAAACCTCTTATCATTCCTGTGATCCCTTTAATTTTGGAATACATCCCTGATTCTTTGATTGATGCCTGCCCTGTCATGCGAAGTCATCATTTCGAGAGTCAGTTTCCCCAATTCATTATAGATGTTCAATAACTTTTTGTTGTTTTTCAAAAGTTTAACATGTTGTTCAAGGGTTTCCACATCACCTCTTGCAATCGGGCCAGTTAGGGCCTGTGCCGGAGTAAATGCCTCTAAATTCCCTAGCACCGATTCCATTAACGGAAGCATAGTTCTTTGAACCAGGGTTGAATCCAGGCTGCCTTCCTTTCCGATTTTCCGGGCCAAATGCATTAACGTGACCTGGTAATTGGAGGCTACTACCGCAGCAATATGCAGATATTGTTTTTGTTCTTCCGTGATGGAAATGGCTTCTGCATTCAATGATTTTGCAATTTCTTCCAGCACCAAAAAAATATCTTCACTCCCAACTATGTCAAATACTGTTCTACCGAAATCCTGGGTGCTTTCCGTAATTGCCTGGTTAGGATGAAAACTCCCGATTAAAGCTCCTTTTTTTGATAATGGGCTTAACACTGTTACAGGAATCAAACCGGAACAATGGACGATAACCTTTTTCTCTACACCTGCTGTAACCAATTCTGAAACGACCTGTTCAATTTCACCGTCTGAAGTAGTTATAAAAATAAGTTGCCCCAGGTCTTTTAACTGATCTGTTCGCCCGAACCCGGAGACTTGATATCCCACTTGCTCCAGGTTCTTTTTTAAAGCCGAACCCAACCTGCCCAATCCGATTATTGAAATACTTAGTGTTACCATGCCAGTGAAACGTGGTGATCTTGATATTTAAAGCAAACACCTCTCATTTTCCGTTCGCTATTGATTTTAATGCGATATTGGCCGGAACTTTCTTTCGAAAGCTCAATCTCTTTCAAGTTAGTTCGAAGTCCGGTCCCAAGACTTTTAACTGCGGCTTCTTTTATTGTCCAGAGTGTGATTGGGTCTTCTTCACCCAAAACCTTCCATTCCTGGGTACTTAAAATACGTTTCACAACCTCATTATGTACAATCCGGTCACTCCGTTCGCAATCAAGACCAACATCCAGGGATTCGGAGATAGCACAAAACACTTTTGACTTTGAATGCGTGAAACTTACGTAGTTTCTCTTCCCATTCACTTCAAAAAATGGCTTTCCAAGGGGTTCTTTCCCAAGATAAACCTCCTTCTCTCCTCCAAAAACCTTCTGAGTTAACTCACTAAAAAGTACCCTGGATGTGATGTATTCCTTCCTGCGCTGTCGATTCGTTACTTGCCCCAAAAAAGCTTTGTCAATAAAAGGGGAAGAATCTGGAGCAAATTCCTGGATGGTTAATTCGCCGAGAACAATTTGTTCGGGAATTGTGGGAATAATTGATGTAGTTACGATGTTCAAAAGCAGTATGTACGGATGATGTTTTTGCCACAATTTTCAGCACAATTCGGTATTTTTGCAACCTTTCATTCGAATCAATCAAAAATCACACATTTGAATGTCGAACCAGGAACTGTCGCTTTCCGAACAGGAAGAAATCAGACGAGAGAAATTAACTCAATTAAATGAACTTGGTGTTAATCCTTATCCATATTCTTTTGAAGTAACACATTTCAGCACTCAAATTAAAGAGAATGAAACCCTGGTTAAGGATGAAGAGTTCAATTCTGATCCGGAGCGGGTTTCCATAGCTGGCCGGGTAATGACCCGCAGGATTATGGGAAAGGCTGCTTTTTTTAACCTGCAGGATTCTGAGGGGACCATCCAGGTTTATATTCGTCGGGATGATGTGGGCGTGGATAATTACAACACCGTCTTCAAAAAACTGGTTGATATTGGTGATATTGTAGGAATTAAGGGATTTGTGTTCAAAACCAGGACCGGAGAAACTACGGTTCATGCTGAGGAGTTTGAATTTCTTACCAAAACCATACGCCCGATTCCTACCCCAAAAGAAATTGAGAACGAAGAGGGAGAAAAAATAACCTATGATGCCTTTTCTGACAAAGAACTTCGCTACCGCCAGCGCTATGTTGATTTGATTGTAAACCCCGAAGTACGGGATACCTTCAGAAAACGAACTCAATTGGTTCAAACCATGCGCGAATTCATGAATGATCGTGGATACCTGGAAGTGGAAACTCCAATCCTTCAGCCCATTTATGGTGGAGCATCTGCGCGTCCGTTTGTTACCCATCACAACACCCTGGATATGGATTTGTACTTACGAATCGCAAACGAATTATACCTGAAACGATTAATCGTAGGTGGTTTTGATGGGGTGTATGAATTTTCGAAGGATTTTCGAAATGAAGGCCTTTCCCGTTTCCACAACCCGGAGTTCACCCAGGTAGAATTGTATGTGGCCTATAAGGACTATAACTGGATGATGAATTTCACAGAGCAAATGATCGAACAGGTAGCCATTAATTTACATGGTTCAACCACGGTAACTGTAGGTGAGCATGAGATTAATTTCAAAGCTCCATGGCCCCGTATCCCAATGTTTGAAGCCATTGAAAAAGAGACGGGACATGATTTATACGGAAA
The DNA here is from genome assembly GCA_022360375.1 of Balneolales bacterium. Taxonomy (GTDB): domain Bacteria; phylum Bacteroidota; class Rhodothermia; order Balneolales; family Balneolaceae; genus HXMU1420-13. Next base: position 1,317 of record JAKSCW010000248.1, on the reverse strand, counting down.
AAACCTGGCTGAATTAAAAGCTGTAGCGAAAGAGCTTCATATCGAAGTTGATGATAGCTTTGGTTCCGGTAAGATTATTGATGAAATCTTCGGTGAATTTGTGGAACCGAAGTTGATCCAGCCAACTTTCATTACAGACTACCCCATCGAGATGAGCCCTCTTACTAAAAAACATCGGTCAAAAGAAGGGCTGGTTGAACGTTTCGAATGCATTTGCAACGGAAAGGAAATTGCCAATGCTTATTCCGAATTAAATGACCCGATTGATCAACGCCAACGCCTGGAAGAGCAGGCGGCATTACGCGCCGGTGGTGATGACGAAGCCATGACTATTGACGAGGATTTCCTGCGGGCTTTGGAATATGGAATGCCCCCTACTGCCGGAATTGGTATTGGAATTGATCGTCTTTCGATGATTATGACAGACTCAGAATCGATCAGGGACGTTCTATTCTTTCCACAGATGAAACCTGAATAGTATTTCATGAAATTTGAGTCCTACCTCGCACTTCGCTATTTCAAAGGCACCCGAAAGGGGGCGAGGTTTCTGTCATTCATAAAAACAATGGCCATTGCGGGGGTAGCGATTGGATCTGCGGGCCTCCTGATTTCCCTTTCGATTGTTCATGGATTCAAATCTACCATAAATGATAAAATTCTTGGGTTTGCACCTCACATTACGGTCACCTCATTCGGTGATCAACCACTGTATCGTACGGATACGTTACTTACTTACTTAAATCGGTTCGAGGAGATTCAGGCAAAACAAATCGTTACTCAGGGTGAAGTAATGATCCAAACCAGAAATGGGGTTACCGGTACCATCCTTAAAGGGGTTGAAAATGATGAAGTTTCCAACTTATCTGAGTACATCACTACAGGTGGTTTTGATCTTTCAAAAGACGAATCCGGGTACCCAGGAATTATTTTAGGAGAAAATATTTCAAGTACGCTGAATGCCGGACTTGGAAGTATTATTACCATTTACACGATTTCTGAAGGAGTTGGAATGGCAAATTCTCCTGAAATCCAACAATTCCGGCTCACCGGAATCTACGAGACCGGAATCGATATTTTTGACGGATTATTTGCTATAACCCATTTGGAAGAAACCCTCGATTTGTTCCAATTGGAAGGAACCCAGGCGCATGGTGTGGAAATTAAACTTACCCCGGGAACAGACATCGACCAATTTGATCGTATGTTGGATGACCGGCTGATGGTACCATATTTCACTGAATCCATAAACTACAGATACGCCAATATCTTTGAGTGGGTAAATATGCAGGAAAGCCTGATTCCCCTGGTGATAAGTGT
>JAKSCW010000103.1 GCA_022360375.1 Balneolales bacterium | reverse complement strand
TTCAATTTTTTTAAAAAATGACGCAATAACTACTCAAAAGATCACTGGGAAGTGCCGCTGCATGTGGAGGTATTTAGATCATTGTAGGTCAACTAGTTGGTTGACAAGCATGAAGTTAAGGACTTCACATATTGGAAGCCAGTACTACTTAGAACAAATCTAAATTAAATTATGTAAAGACGTTCAGTGGTTAGCAGAGAAACTCTCCATAAATTGCGAAAGTAAGCCCTTTCCTATTTTTAATATTCGTTCCTGGCTGCCAAGAGATAAGTAGCGAAGAGCCATTTTAAGTTCAGAAAGTAGAACAGGGGGATGTGTAATAAGAGAATCTTCTTTAATCACTAAATCCCAATCCATAGGTTTTTGAAATGAAACCCCGGCTTTTTCCATTACTACGCGGTAAGTATTAGCCATTAGCCCATATCCAATAGTAGTTGGATGAAGTCCATCTAAACTGAAAATCCCTCCCTTATAAATCTGGTTAGAGTCTTTTTTGGTTCGAACAAAATCAGTTGTTAAGGTGGTTTGATTTTCTCCATTCACCATATACCGGGTGTCAGGATTCTTTTTCAAGGCATGAATGAATTCTTTAGGATAACTACGCAAAAGTTCCCCGCCTAAACGGCGTTGGGCCATACTGGCTACATTCTTAGCCATAGGAACTACATGCCATCCATGTTCCCGGGCTACTTTTCTGATAATGGAATTGTATTCATCTACTGTAAAGTCAATTTGAATAGCTTCATCCTTGGTAAGATGAGGGTGCTTCTCCGGGTTGAAATCTTCATCCCATATCCAGAAACGGGTATAGTAATCGAAATAGCCAAGATGATTACTGGAAAATTCCGAATTGACCCCGCGAAGAATAGGGGGGATAGTTGGATAGGGAATAGTTGGAACAAAAACACGCCGGGCTCCGATTTCTTCAACTTTTGCGGCTAGTTTCCGGTATTCAAGTTCAAAATGTTCAGGGCGGTAGATAGAGTGTTTTCGAAAAGCCATAAAGGTCTCCAAATCCTCCTCTTCCGACCATCTCAGGCTTAAATTAATTATCGACCCTAATGCATTATTATGGCCAATGCATACAATGAGATTCTCAATTCCTCCATTTTCTGCAAGTGCTTTAGCATTTTGAAGCTGTGAGCGCTCTTCTAATTCGGAAGTTAGTCTCGGATTGAGTACCAACCGGGTAGTAGTGTATTTGGCATGTTCGGGGAGTAAACCAAACACAGAGAACCGTTCTTTATTTTCCTGGATGAATTCCCGGCTATTTTTCTCATTAAGCATCCACGTATCGTTAATGGAAAGTCCCCAAACAGCTTGGTTATGGTAAGGTGAATCCCGGTCAATACTCAAATCTTTGAATCCTCCTTCCCAATACTTTTTGATTCTTTTTAATGTGGAGAATGTATGAGAAAGGGCGGCGGGGTATTCGTCCCAGGTGATTTCATCCCCGAAATCATCAGATAATCCGCGAAGAATTACTTCAAGGTTTAACGGAATTCCGGCCTGAGCAGTAAATACGGGTTGGTTAAATTCCGGAGACGGATCAAATCCGCGAATAATAAATGAGGGGAAGTTAATATCGGTACGATAAATTCCGCCGTTTTGAAAGCCTTGCGCCAGGCTATCTCCAACTACAACCAGTTTATGTTTTGCTTCTTTTTTCTTCAGCATCTAATGAACTTCCTTATCGCCGGAAGTGTATGTACCTTCAGCAAAAATTAAAAACATTAATTGTATGTCAACTACAGAAAATAAAAACCGGCTTCAGGAATTCAGGGAACGGAGAGCTACTCAAAATGAGAAAGTGATGGAATTGGATCATTTGGGAATCAAGCGGTTTTTCAATATGGATGCAAATACATATCGGGATGGAGCCCTTGATTCCAAAACCAAAGAGTTATTGGGCTTAGTAGCTTCAACAGTGTTGCGTTGTAATGATTGTATCGATTACCACCTGGAGCAATGTGCTGAAACCGGTTCAACCAAAGTGGAAATTGTGGACGCCCTGAATGTGGCGTTGATTGTAGGCGGAAGTATCGTTGTTCCTCATCTCCGTCATGCAGTAGATACATTGGAGTTTTTAGAAGAAGAAGGGAGTTTGTCTTAAACTGAGAATTCCACTCCCTTAAATTCTGCGGCCTCTTCTAAATACTCTCTCAATTCCTGTAATTGATTTTTGGTATGCAGCGGTAATTGAATAGTTTCTGATGTACCTACTGTGTTGGTGATTTTTATTTTTGCGGTAGAAAGAAACCAACTGTTTGTTACTCTGATACTTCTGATTTTTTCCCAGTGCATTTTGTTTCGTTCCTGGTAATGAAACGCATATCCCTCAGTAAATATCCCATTTTCGTTTATGGTTAAGGATCGTTTTTTAGCATTTGGAAAAGGGAAGAACGCAAGGGCAAGGCTCACTGGCAGAATTATTATCACCGTGAGAAACCAATCGATCTCAGCACCACTTTTGAACGCCATAAACATCAATCCAACGGATAATCCCAATAAAAAGGCGCCTAAAAAGCGAAATGCCTTTACATAAACCGTATTTGTATCAATCTCTAACTTGAATTCTTTCATGATGACCTTTTTGTTGAACACAAATAAAAATAGATTTTTAGGGAGAGTCAATAACTAATTTTTTGGTTTGTCATTTCGAAGGAACGTAGTGACTGAGAAATCCGGAGATTGAAGTTACAGGAGTGATTTTTAGATTTCTCTCCCGACAGTTGTCGGGATCGAAATGACAAAGCGCTTAACAATGTATGTGATTTAATAATTTAAGTTTAAAACTTAAATTA
>JAKSCW010000415.1 GCA_022360375.1 Balneolales bacterium | reverse complement strand
GTAATTATGGAGCTAAAATTACTTTTTGCGAGTCTACATTGGAAAGCCGGGAAAGTACCTTACAAGAAGTTGTGGCAAACACAGGAGCTAATATCATTCACCCGTACAATGACCCCAGAATTGTTTGCGGCCAGGGAACGGCAACGTTGGAATTCCTCGATTCCAATCCGGATTTAGATATTATCCTGGCTCCTGTTGGAGGTGGAGGATTGTTAAGCGGAACCGCAATAGCTGCCAAAAATAAAAAACCCGGAATCCAGGTTATTGGAACAGAACCTGAGTTAGCAGATGATGCCTACCGTTCTTTTAAAAGCGGAGAATTGCAACCTGTTTACAGCACAGCTACGATAGCCGATGGTTTGAGAACTTCTCTTGGAGCGCTTCCATTCAGCATCATAAAACAACATGTAGACGATATTGTAACAGTTAGTGAAGAGGCTATTGTAGCAGCGATGCGTTACACATGGGAACGGTTAAATATTATTATTGAAGCTTCCTGCGCCGTTCCTGTTGCAGCTGTATTGGAAAACAAAGTTGATGTAAAAGGCAAAAAAGTGGGGATTATAATAACAGGCGGGAATGTAGATCTTGACAATCTGCCCTGGTAAACACTCCCACCTTAGATTAATCACTTAGTCAACTCAAATTCCAATGTTTGCAGGTCATTCGAATTTGCCCCTACCATGAAACTGAACGTACCTGGTTCTGCTTTAAACGTTTCATCAGCGGCGTAATAAGCCAGGGTTTCCCAGTTTATGCTGAAGGTAATTGTTTTGGTTTCGCCAGGGGTCAGCATCACTTTTTCAAATCCTTTTAATTCTTTAACGGCACGCATTGCAGAAGCAAAATGATCGCGGATATAGAATTGAACTACCTCCTCTCCGGCTACCGAACCTGTATTGGTAACGTCCACTGTTACTTCAACCATTTCATCCATTGCCATGGATGGTGCACTCACTTCAAAATTTGTGTATTCAAAGGTTGTATAGCTTAAACCATATCCAAAGGAATACTGCGGGCTATTTTCCATATCGTTATAGTGACTCCAGAAAACAGAACCCGCATCTCCGGGCCCAGGAGCAGGCCTGGCCGGGTTTCTGTAATTATAATACACAGGAATCTGCCCGACATCACGCGGAATAGACATAGTCAACTTCCCGGAAGGGTTATAATCCCCAAAAATGACGTCAGAAATTGCATTTCCGGCTTCGGTACCTAGGTGCCCGGTGTTTAAAAGCGTTGTAGCATGTTCATATAATTCCGGCTCAATAATTGGCCTGCCTGCCATTAGAACTACCACCACATTTTCATTAACAGCAGCTATTTCCTTAAATAGTTCAAGTTGCTTTCCGCGAAGACTAATATCCGTTAAACTCCGTCCTTCCCCCGACTGATAGGCTTCTTCGCCCACAGCCATAATAACAACATCCGCATTCTTCGCATGTTCAATGGCTTCTGCAAATCCTGAACCATCATCCTCGGGGAAAGTAAGTGCTTGCGAGAAAAACCCATCATCAGACGCCATCGTATACCCTTCAGCGTAGGTTACTTCTACCCTGGAACCTACCGCATTTTGAATACCTTCCAGCAGGGAAACCGCAGAACGGGATTCACCACGCCCCCTCCAGTTGCCTAAGGGAGAATCTTTATCTGCGGCAAGGTGACCAATAACCGCAATAGTCTCAACATTTTTTGACAGGGGAAGCAATTCCTGATCATTTTTAAGCAGAACAATCGACCGTTTAGCAACATCACGTGCCACAGCACGATGTTCAGTTGTATATAGTAATTCGGATTCCCGCTCTGTGTCTGAATATTTGTACGGATCATCAAAAAGCCCAAGCATATACTTCATTCTTAACACCCGGCGAACGGCTTCATCAACGATTTCTATATCTACTTCTCCTGATTCAACAAGATCTTTAAGGTGCCGCTGATATGCTTCCGATTCCATATCCATATCATTTCCACTGGTAATAGAATGATATGCCGCCTGCTCCAGGTCTTTAGAATAACCGTGATTAATCATTTGGCGAATGGAACCCCAATCAGAAATGATATATCCTTCAAACCCCCAGGCTTCCTTCAAAAGTGTTCGCTGAAGATAGTAATCACCATTTGCCGGAATACCATTCAAATCGTTAAAAGAATTCATAACTGAACCAATTCCATTCTTTGCCAGTGCCTCAAATGGCGGAAGAATCACATTCAGCAGCGTATTTATTCCTACATCAACTGTGTTATAATCCTTTCCTGATTCAGAAAATCCATAACCTGCAAAATGCTTTGCTGTGGCCATAATGGTATTGTTTTGCGACAGATCATCCGTTTGGAATCCACGCAGGCGTGCAAGTGCGATCTGAGTACCCAAATAGGGATCCTCTCCCGAGCCTTCCATTACACGGCCCCATCGGGGATCTCGTCCTACATCCACCATTGGGGCAAATGTCCAATGCAAACCTGAAGCTGATGCCTCAGTAGCCGCAACCCTGGCTGATCGCTCGATTGCATCTAAATCCCAGCTGGCAGACTCCGCGAGCGGAATGGGAAAAATGGTTTTAAAGCCGTGAATTACGTCGAACCCAAAAATGAGTGGTATGCCTAAACGGCTATTTTCAACTGCCAGTTTTTGAGCTCCATAAGTAGCTTCTGCACCAACAACATTCAGCATAGAGCCTACTCCTCCATTCATAACCAACTCTGCCCGGGCTTCTACGTAGTCATTGTCCTCTGGAATAGGGCCTGTGAAGTCCCAACTACCATTATGTTGATTCAGTTGACCAACTTTTTCTTCCAGAGTCATTATAGAAAGCAAACTATCTACTTTCTGTTCAATTTCGTCTGAAGTATCAGACTGCTGAGCAAATACAGTGTATGTACTACTAAACATCAATAGTATGATTACAACAATCGCACCAATTCGGGTATTTGTCTTTTTCATTATAGGTGTTGATTATGGCTAAGGTTGGTTTTTCTTTGGGAATTTTTCTCATGATTGTAACAATAATTCCTTCTACTTTGGGAATGTACCACTTTCTCCTGAATTTTAAAGGACAATGTAACTGCTTTGAAACAAAGTGAGTTGGAAACTCGTCCTAACCAAAAATTTTCGGCTCATGGCTCAAAAAGAATCTCGTAAGTCTTCACATCTCAACAACGATCTGGATCCCAGCTTTGATCTGGACGACTATTTGAACGAACAGGCTAGCAAAACAGCTTCGGCAGTTGAAGAAGAGCCCGATGATCCAGCCTACAGAACAAAAAATGTCATCCTTTTTGCACTTGTAATTGCTACGGCTACACTTTGGTATTTTGATTGGAGTCCAAGGCAAATGTATGCATTCTTTTTTGGAAACAATGCGGATGCCACGGTCACGGAAGTGATCCCTCCTATAGATATAAACATCCCGCCCATCGAAGTAAATATTCCTGATATAACTATACCCACTCCTCCATCACCTCCCGTTGCACAAGCACCTCCAGCTCCTCCTTCCATTGCAATGGGAACCGTTATTGACTATTTAAATCAATTAAATGAGAGAGGACTGTTAACTGATAATCTCCTTTCTGCTTTTGAAGC
>JAKSCW010000286.1 GCA_022360375.1 Balneolales bacterium | reverse complement strand
GTTGTACACGGTGAGTGTAACCATTCCCGGGTCTTTTACCTGGTAGTTAATAGTGGTGGAAGGGTTGAAGGGATTCGGGTAATTTTGATAGAGTTCATATTCTGTGATGTCCTCGAAGGGCTCCTCGGAAGAGGTGAGGAGCTGATAGTAAAACTCTGCTTCACCCGCATTTATCTTTTCATCTATTGTTTTGTAGGGTGAGGAAAAGATCAGTATAGCACGGTTATCGTTGTTGGAGTCTGAGGCAAGTACAGAGCCATACATTTCTGATGGAGACCGATCATCGTTTCCTGCAAACGGGATTTGTTCCACAAGATTTTCTTCCGGGTTAAAATCCCAGTCGATTTCGTAATAAAAAACCTGACCTGCATTGGTTAACCCCGAGCGGCTTGCCCCCACATAAAGGCCTAACTGGCCGGTATGAGTGATAGATACTCCAAAATGATCATTATGACCGGCCTGCTCTTCAATAAGCTTATAGGTAATATCCCAGGCAAGGTTTTCAAGTTGCTGGTAAAAATAGACCGCCCCGCTTTGTTCATTATCGGAATTGTTGGCTCCGGGTGCTCCGATAAATAATTGGCCGGAATAAGTATTTGCAGCCGTTTTTAGATGATCTCCCGAATAATCCCATCCGGAGAGACTATACCCGAACAAATCACTCGATGCTCCATTTGGATCAAACAATTTGGCTTCTTGTTCCCATTCTCCTTCCTCATTCTTCGCAAAAATGTATACGGCTCCACTTCGTTCTTCTGCTCCATCCGCGTTATAAGCGCCTATGGCAATACGATTTTCATCCAGGAACTCGACCTGGTGCCCAAAGAAATCATGAGGTTGCGCATCCTCTGCAATCAATTTTTGGGTTTGTATCCATTCTTCTTCTTCGTTTGGTTCAAACATATATACCGCTCCGGTTTTTCCCCCATTTGTTCCATCTGCCTGGTAGGCACCAACAACCAGTACTGATTCATAGGGGGAAAAATCAAGGGAGTACCCAAATTGGCTTCCAACGGCTACATCCAGCGGGTTCAGTTTTTGAATTTGGGTGAAGGAGGTATCAGAGTACTCGTACAAGTACACAGCTCCTGCAAACAAGCCGTATTCAGCATCACCAAGGGACCCAATGGCAGCAAGTTCATGGTTCATTGCCGTACTTATTCCAAAATTGGACAAGGAACCAAGTTCCTCAGGCAAAATTTCTTGCCTGATTATCCATTCATTTTCAGATTCAATATAAAAGAAGGCGGTACCTGCCGATTGTTTTTCATCAACATCGCGCTGGGGAGCCGTTACAATTGCGTAATTCGAATAAGCTGCTGACGCCCAACCAAATAATGAATGTTCTATGGCACTCGGTTGCTCTACAGGGGCCTGAATTTGAGCATATACTGATGAAAAAAGCAAAGCAAATACAGCTACGAGGGTATGTTTAATAAGTCTTTTCATTGGTTTTCCTCCGTATAGGCTTCAATCTCAAAATTGAGTTCAATGGGGTCTTCCTCATACGTGATTACATATTCCGATCTGTGGTTTTCCGTGCCAGATATCCGGTAGCCTTCTGGCAATACAATGCGGATATGGTAGGTGCCGGGTTCCAGGCCATGAATGGAATACTGTCCGTCAGGGCCTGTAATGGAAAACAGTTCAAGCCCGCCGGTGGATGTGACGTCAAAACTGGAATCCTGGTCTGCATCTACAAATACTCGCAGCCCGGTTTTTAATGAATCGGCGCCTTCCGGAAACGAGACGGTACCATATAGGTTAGGCGTATAAAAAACGGGTATGCCTGAATCTGTTACTTGTGGTGGGTTTACCCCGTCGTCAATTACAGCAAAGAAGTACAGGGTATCGGCACTGGCAAGGACGTCAGGTCGGTAGGCCAGTTGTTCCGCCCCATACCCGTACTCATCAAAATTTTCCACTTCAACATGGGAAATCAGGATGGCTTCTTCCATAGAATCAAAAAAGTTTACATAGAAAGAAATATGGCTGGAATCGGGAAGGATAGACCAGTAACCGGCTTCCAGTTCGTACCCGGCTCCATCCTCGGTTACTTCCAATTCAATGGATGGAACCTGGTAAATTCCGTCCACAGTAAGCTGCACAGAATCCGGAGCCTGGTCAGAAGGCATAGAAACAATAATCTGGTAGCGCCCGTCCAGCAACAGCGAATGGGCAAGCTCTTCTTCGCTCATTGCAGAAGGCGAGGTCAGGATAAATACGGCCGAGCTGTCGTTGGTGACCCATCCCATATTTTCTTCATAGCCGAATTCAGGCACCGTGGTGGTGTTGGTATCGGTAAGGGCAATGGTACGGGTGAGTTCATATACCCCTTCCGGTCCTACAGCGGTTACAAGTACGCTGTCGATGACATTTTCCCAGTTGGCCTGGATAAGGAGCATGCCCGGGGCTACCGGATCTTCATATACCTCAAAGGTATGGTAGCTGGTGGTAAATGGTCTTGCGGTGCTCAGGGCTTTGGAGTTTATATCATCTTCAATATCGTCTTTGATGTCACTGATCGTGCTGCTTTTGGTAAATGTGCTCACTTTGCGGCTTCCGAATTTATATTTAGCCCCCAGGTGATAGGTTTTCCAAAAGGTATGAACACTCGACCAGGCTGCGGCGTAGCTGTCATTGAGGTCGTCATTTTTATACCGGACAGCACCGTCAGTGCTTCCTAATTTTTTACCCCCTATAAACGGTAGGGAATGTGGAACGTAAAAGGTAAGGTCAATAAGGGCGTCAAAATCTTTATTGGAGTTGCCATACACAGTGGCCGAGGCTTCTACCAGTGGATCGGATGGTATCTTAACATCTAAAGTCACCAGTACGGAAGCAGTTTTGGAGACAATTTTCTGGTTACCTATTCCTAGTACTTTTACATAGGAATAATCATGAAATATTACATCCAGGTCGAAAGACCCTTCCCCCAGCAGGCTTTTCCAGTTATCCCCGCTCTTGTAGGCTCCTACATTTACATCCCCGCTCATTGTAAACTCATCGGGATAAATACTCACCGCATCGTACATCTCTACGAAGGTTGCTGAGTGCCCGGAAAGGGTAAATCCACCCCCGTAAATGGTGGTGATATCGGCGAGAACATACAGGTAAGAGGGATTACTTAAATTGCCCACGGTTCCACTTAGTTCCGCAATTTGCACCCCGGAGAAAAGCTCGAGAGCTTCGGCCAGGTTCGTGGCTTCGTAAGCAATGGAAATTTCATCAATGGTAACCGGGTCCCCGGTAAATTTCAGCACGGCATCAATCTCGGTTCCGGAAGGGAATACCACTTTCACATCCGATTCCTCAATGCCATTGCTATTAAACTTCAGATCAAATTTCTTGAGGTCAATGGTGCCGAGGTTCGCATGCTCAATATCAATTTCTAAAGCTTCTACTTTAAACCGGGGTTCCGAGCCGCTTACATCAATTTCCAGACCTGCTTCATCGTCATCGCCCAAGATTACAGCCAGGGAAAATATTTCGGTAATTTTCATCTCTCCTGAGACTTCAAACACTTCGTCCGAATAGGCAATATCCAGGTCTACGGTTTCTACTTCTAAGTTTCCTAATGTCAGGTCACTGTTTACATCCACTTCAAACGAGTGAAGAACTCCGTTTTTAACTACAATACCCGGGTCATCAAAGGTACCGAAGTCCACATCTACGGTTTCATTTTCAATACTTAAATTTGCATCTCCATAAATATGATAATCAGACCCGCTATTCCATTCCGCACCCAAATCGGTGGTTTTAATTTTAAGTCCGGCGAGTGAGAAATCGGAGGTAATGCCAATGTTTATGTGCGTTATACTGCCGTTTTCGTATACCAGTCCGGGATCATCCGCATCCCCCATAATGGCTTCCAGTTCATCATCTCCTATTTTGAAGGTGATGTCCCCATACATTTCGTAATAATCCTCGGAGTAGTCGTATTCGAAAGTGAGATCTTCCGGGATGATAGCAAGGCTTTTGATTTCAAAATCGGCGGTTATACCAAAGTTAACATGAGTAATAGTACCATTTTCGTATACCAGGCCAGGATCACTTTCATCCCCTAGCAAAGCATCAATTTCTTCCCCGTCAAGGCTAACCGTGAGTGCTCCATACATTTCGTAATAATCCTCGGAAGAGTCGTACACAAAGGTTAAATCCTGGGGACTAACACTAAGGCCTTCAATTTCAAAGTCTGCGGTTATGCCAATATTGACATGGGTTACAGAACCACTTTCGTACACCAACCCCGGATCACTTTCATCCCCTAACAAAGCGTCAATTTCCTGGCCATCAAAGGTGATGGAAATGTCTCCGTACATTTCATAGTAATCCTCGGATGAATCGTACACGAAGGTCAAATCCTGTGGACTAACACTAAGGCTTTCAATTTCAAAGTCTGCGGTTATACCAATGTCAACATGGGATATAGAGCCATTTTCGTATACCAATCCCGGATCATCAGAATCACCAAACGAAGCGTCAAGTTCCTCCCCATCAAAGGTGATGGAAATATCTCCATACATTTCAAAGTAATCATTGGAGCTACTGTATTTGAAAGTCAGGTCATCGGGAGAAACAGTAAGTCCCTCTACATCAAAATCAGCGGTGACCCCAAAATTAATACGTTCGATTTCTCCATTTTTATATCTCATTCCGGGATCATCGGCATCCCCCAGGGAAGCATCCACCTGTTGTCCGTCAAATTCAACGGTCAGGTCTCCATAAAAATC
>JAKSCW010000238.1 GCA_022360375.1 Balneolales bacterium | reverse complement strand
GCATGCTTTAACTACGGTTCCCCAACCCGGGGCAACATCCGTAACTCTTGCAGCCACTCCGACCAACTGGAAAGTAGGGGACCGGATCGTAATTGCGGGTACCAACCCGGATAACCCTGAAACAGATGAAGTCCGGATTATTTCAGCTATCAATGGCACAACGGTAAGTTTTTCTGAGTCCCTGTTGAACCCCCGTCCATTGCCTTCCGGGGTTACCGACCTGCAGGTACACGTCGCGAATTTATCCCGGAATATTTTATTCACTTCAGAACATGCCACTGTTCCCGGTGAAGGGATTCGAGGTTACCGGGGCCATGTTATGATTATGCATTCCAATGATGCTGACATCCGCTATGCCCGTTTCTATCAGCTTGGAAGAACGAATAAACAAATCCAGGTAGATGATTGGTTCATTGGTGAGGATGACGGGCTGGTTAAAGGGGACGGATTTAATGTAAGAGGGCGGTATTCGATTCACTTTCACCGTGGCGGGGTAGACCCTACTACAAGTCCCGGAGTGATTTTAGGATGCGCAGTAGAGGATGATCCGGGTTGGGGGATTGTAAACCATTCCAGTAACGTGGATGTAATTGGCAATGCAACCTACAACATTGTAGGCGGGGCGTATCAAACAGAGGCCGGAGATGAAGTAGGCTCCTTTGTAAATAACATCGCTATACGAACGGTAAACCCGGATTACCCCATGCAAAACCCAAACCTGACGGCTCCGGATGCAAAAGAAGGTTCCCAGGATTTTGCTTTCCAGGGAGATGCATTCTGGGTACATGGAGGTGGTGTGAACCTGGAAGGAAATGTAGCCTCCGGTTCAAGTGGACACGCTTATATTTATTGGCCGGAAGGGCTGTATGAGGGCAATGTTGCTACGAACACAATTACTCAGAATGTGTTTCTTCCTGAGAATATTCCCAATGGTAATCTGCTCACAACACCGAAACTAAACACCCAATGGGTGCCGGTAAAGAAGTTTGCAAATAACATCGGGTATTCCTCTACCAAGGGATTCACCACCTTTTACCTGCATACCAACTTTTTCCATGACGAAGAGACCATCCCGGTAAGTTTTCTGAATACAGTAAACACAACCATTGAAGACTTGACCTTGTGGAACAACCGGGAAAGAGGCATAGACCTGAATTTCACGGACAGGATAACCTTCAAAAACCTGAAGGTGTATGGAGATAAAGCCCCTAAACGAATAGGTATCGATGCTAACCATTTTCGCTTGAATTTCAGGGGGGCTTATCTCTTTGAGAATACAGTTGTATCCGGCTTTGAAGTTGGGGTGGATGTTCCCACCCAGGGAGAAACCTGGTTTAAGGGAGGCAGTTTTGATAACAAAATAGACTTCCGCATTGAAAATCCGCAGTCCAGGCCCAGGTACCTGACGTTTGATGATATCAGTTTCCCAAATACGGTGTATTCACAGGGAGAAACTACAAAATTTCAACTGGTTGAGGATTTAGCAGACCTGGAAGGTCATGTACAGGACGGGGTGAATAAGGAGGAAGCCGGAGCAGCAACTAAACACCCCATTTTCTTTGCTATGCCCGATGTTATCCTGTTGAATTTCGGGCAATACAATAACGAGAGAGTGTACTTTGATCGCCAGCTTGCGAATGACATCCCAATTCCCAATGCTCTGACTTTCAACCTGTTCGACGATGAGACAGTAAGTGTTCCTTCACAATATGTAGGCAAAACGAACCAACAGTTACTGGATCAATATGGCCTGGCTTTTGGCGGTGCAATTATGCCTGCTGATGCACGGACCATTCAGGAAGTTACCGGAGGGAAAGTTTCAACATCAAGTCCTGTTATTGCTTCGGCGGGTGTGTTTGCTCCGGCTTGTACATACAGTCCTTTATGGGTAGAGTTTTTCGATTGTTGGCATGATTTCGATACGGAACAATTCGCTGTTCTAAATGTTGTTGCCGCTTCCGGTGGTACAGTAACAGTAGATCCTGTTCGCGAAAATTACAAATACGGGGAGGTTGTAAGAGTAGAAGCTATTCCGGATGAAGGCAAGGTATTTAAAGGCTGGGGCGGGCCCACGAACAGTACCAATCCTACCGTCTATATCGAAGTAACTACAGATTACAATTCCAATGGAACACTTACAGCAACTTTCGAAAATGCCACCCTTGTAAATACCGAGGAAACAGCACAACCTTCCGGATTTATACTCCAGCAAAACTACCCTAATCCTTTTAACCCAAGCACACGAATCCAATTCGAGGTGCCTGGTGCAGGGCAGGTTAAACTGGAAGTCTTCAACATTGTCGGCCAAAAAGTGGCTGAGCTCATTAATGAGACAAAAGCAGCCGGAAGTTATGCGGTAGACTTTAATGCAGGAGCTCTTCCAAGCGGAATATATCTGTATCGGCTGAAAGCCGGATCACAAACCATAATTCGAAAAATGACCCTGATAAAATGACCCATCAATCGTCATTGCGAGGGAGTCCCGACTGCTGTCGGGATGATCGTGGCAATCCCAATGAGAAGCCCCGCAATGACTTCAAAAAACCTGATTAAGTAAAGAAGAACAAGCCAATGAACGAACACCAATTTTCATCCAAGTACAGTAAAAACTGTCACTTTTGTGGCAAAGAAAACGGGCATCAACCCGACGGAGAACATATAGCCCTGGTACGCAGAAAAGTAGGTGCAAACTATGTTCATATCTGCAAGGCTTGCTTAATCAGGAAACAGTCCCAGATAAGATACTCCTAATCCTAAATCTATAAGCCTATGAAATCAAATAATTTATGCTTTATCACCAAAGAACGCATGCGCTCAACCAGGATAAGGCTTAAGAAGCTATGAAAGCCATTCTCCAACACAATCGACATATAACAATAGAGATGAGTAAAGGAAAACGCATTTATATCGCAGATAACAACCCTGTATACAGGGATTTGTTGAAGCTGGTACTAGAGCAAAACGGGTACTCTGTTCGCTTATTCGAAGACGGGTACTACCTGCTTAAAGCACTCAGGATTAATAAAACTGCAAAAATACAACACCCGGACCTGATTATTTGCGACATAAATATGCGCGTGATGGGCGGTTTAGAGCTGTTCGAAGAAATTCACCACTCAAAGCAATACCCGGATGCTATCCCTTTCATTTTCCTGACAGACTGTTTGGATAAGGAAGCACTGGTTCTGTCAACAGAAGCAAATCAGTACGAGGTATTTAATAAATCGGAATTGCTGCAACCATTAACGGAAACCATTCACAGGGTATTACCCGCTTCAACCATCAACCAAACCATAAAATAAAAAACAGAGTGTATTAATCATGAAACCATTCATTTCTTTAGGAAATAACGTTATGATTTCAAGTGCCCCATTTCAAATAGCTTGTAATAGCACTGTAAACACATTTAAAAGAAATATATGCATTCTAACCTGTTGTCTTTGCTTGGTCTCATTCTCTGGCTTTGCACAAACCCCAATTGGTCAAATAACGACCTCAGATTCTGGAGACCAATCTGGCTTCTCAGTCAGCCTGAGTGCCGACGGGACCATCCTGGCGGTTGGATCACCCCAGGGAGGTAATAGAAGAGGGATAGTCCGTGTATATCAATATTCCAATGGCAACTGGGAACCATTTGGTCGTACAAGTACATCACCAACAACTATTCCAGGGGTAGCGGACAACGGCAAGTTCGGAAGTTCCGTCAGCCTGAGCGCCGACGGAACCATTCTTGCCGTCGGCGCTCCAAATACTTCGTTAGGCGGCAATGTCAGGGTGTTCAAATACAACAGCGACAACAATGAGTGGGAGCCACATGGCAAGGATATTAACCACCATAGATCGGGAACAGATATTCAATTTGGCGAGGCTGTCAGCCTGAGTGATGACGGAACTCGCCTGGCGATTGGGGCTCATCAAGATGATGCTAGTGGCGGGGGTAATGGCCTCGTCGAAGTATACGAATGGAACAGCAGTAGCAGTGATTGGGATCTAAAGGGCACTCTTCTCGGCGCAGCCAATCAGCATCTGGGATTTTCCGTTTCTTTGAGCGGTAATGGCACCCGGCTAGCCGTGGGAGGGTCGATGTTCTACGACGAGCGCAGCATCCACGGTAGCGTTCAGGTATATGAATGGAGCGGTAGCAATTGGACTCTGTTAGCCAATAGTGATCCGTTGACCAATAGTAATTTTGCAGGATCCGCCCATGAACTCTTAGGTTATTCTGTAAGCCTTAATAACGATGGCTCCCGGCTGGCTATTGGTGCTCCAAGAGCAGATGCGGGAGGATTTACTCATGGGGGTAGTGTCGATGTGTATGAATGGAACGGCATTACATCTAAATGGGACACGCTGGGCAGTGCTATTAACGGTAAGGTAGATAATGAATCCCTGGGGTTTGATGTAAGCCTGGATGCGAGTGGCAACACCCTCGCCATAGGCGCACCCGCTCTGACGGGTTCTACTACCGCCAATAAAGTGCGCCTGTATCGATACAACGGGAGCAACTGGATCCAACCGGGCGAGGATATTGATCCTGTCACTTCAAGTGACGTAGGGTACCGTCCCGTCAGCCTGAGCAGCGATGGCGCTATCTTAGCGACAGGAAATCCAGGAAGTCCACTTAAAAATGATGATTATGTAAAGATCTTTGCCGATTTTAATGTATTGTTTGCAGGGGGATCCGGCACCCAGGCCGATCCGTACAAAATTGCCACCGCAGACCAGTTGAACAATGTGGGCAGGTTTCAAATAGCACATTTTCAACAAACGGCCGACATAGACCTGGGCGTGGCCCCTTATGATACCACGAATAATGCCCCGGGATGGACGCCCATTGCCCAGTTTAACGGCACTTTTAATGGAAACGGCTATACCATTTCCAACCTGCGCATCAAACCGCCTATTCCCACCAATCCTAATACCATCGTTAACCTCGGGTTATTTGCGGGAGTTGGCGAGAAGGATAGGACCGCAACCCTGGAAAACATGACTCTGATCAACCCTTTCGTTACCAACGGGCATAATGTGGGGGCCTTAGCCGGAGTACTTGGATCTGCGCATTTAACAAATGTACATGTAGTTGGAGGCTCCGTTACCAGTGTATCTAGCGATGGTTCTACTAACGTTGGGGGACTGGCAGGGCTGGGGGCTGAGTCCATCAGAGGAGATGCTGATTTCCTGAGTATAACGAAGTCTTCGGCTGTAGGAATGACGATAACCAGTACCAGTTCTCTTAGCAATACAAGAGCCGGAGGTTTGGCTGGACGGTTGCATACTAATTCGACGATTTCTGATTCTTATGCCGCCAATAAAGTGCGTGGTGGTAAAGAAGCCGGAGGCCTGGTGGCCCAGTACTGGGGTACTATAACGAACAGCTATTCATCCAGCAGAGTAGTAGAAATCCAAGGTACAGAGAAAGTGGGGGGGTTGGTTGCATCTCGTCCACCACAAATCCCCGGTCAAAGTCCCGCTGTAGTCATCACAGGTTCCTATTTCAACTACGATTCCACCACGACAAAAAATGTCACTCCTAATAATGTCCTCCAAATAGGAGATTCCCTCACCACCACCCAAATGCAGCAACGGGCCAGTTTTTCTGGCTGGGATTTTACCAACACCTGGTTTATCGATGAGGGCGTGAGCTTTCCCGGCCTGCAGGAAATCAGGGGCAATTATGTAGACATTACCGGGAAGGAAGGCTGGAGGATGCTGGCTTCGCCCTTGCAGTCCCAATCCATCGGCAGCTTACTCGCACCCCTCTGGACCCAGGGTTTCACCGGGGCCGATGTCACCAATGGTACTCCTAACGTGTACTTTTATAACGAAAGCACCCCCATCTCCCAACCCTGGTCGGCCCCCACCGATACGTCGGAAGTACGGGCTCCCGGCACCGGTTTTTTAATGTACGTATATAGCGATGACAACCTGGATGGAATCCCGGAGGGCTTTCCCAAGCGTCTTACACCCACAGGTACCCCGGTCAGCGGACAGGTGTCGGTAAACCTGTCCTATAACAATACCAATCCCGAAGACCCGAATCTTGTCGGCTTTAACCTGGTGGGTAATCCCTATCCCACCACCATTAACTGGGATGCCAGCCGGGGCTGGACAAGGAGGAGTACCAATGTAAATGAGTCCTTTTATGTGTGGAACAATGCAGCCAGCTCCTACGAGGCCTGGAACGGGTTAACCGGCTCAAAAGGAGATGGATTGATTGCTCCCTGGCAAGCCTTTTGGGTACAGGTAAGTGCAACAGCAGGAGCCAACCCTGAAATTGTATTTACCGATACGGTGCGTAATGCGGGTGGAGTGTTCCTGAAGCAGGCAAAGCCGGTGATTCCTAAAATTGACCTGGAGCTGGAAGGAGGAGAGCTGTCCTCCAAATCGGTCATCATGTTTCACGAGAAGGCGGAGCGGGGCAAAGATCCCTACGACGCTTACAAACTGCATTCCCTCAACCCCGAGAACTACCTGCTGTTAGGTACCTCAACAGACGGGCGCCAGGCCATGGACATCCAGGCGCTACCAGTGTCTGCCGGACAATCAGAATTGGAACTCATCATCGAAGGCTCTGAGCTAAGCGGGGAGTTCACCCTGAACTGGAGCCCTGCACACCTTCCGGAAAGCTGGGCGGCCGAGTTGGTGGACACCCAAACCGGGGAGAGCTTCTCCCTGGCTAATACGGCCAGCTATACCTTTAGCCTGAACCCGGTAAAAGCCAAAGCAGCAGCCAAAGAAAAAGAAGAATCCAGCAAAGACATTGGCCTGCCCGCCAGTCCGATCACCCCGGTGATCAAGTCCAAGAAGGGCCCGTCCCGGTTTGTGATCCGGCTGAGCCTGTCGGTCTCCAATGAACCCAGTGAAGATCTGCCCCAGCAGGTAGAGCTTCTGCAAAATTATCCGAACCCCTTCAATCCGGTCACAACTATTAACTACCTGACCCCAAGACAAAGCCGTGTCCGGCTGGAGGTGTTCGATATGCTGGGCAAAAAAGTAGCCACCCTGGTGGATAATGAACAGAAGCTGGCTGGTCGGCACAGTGTGCGGTTTGAAGCCAGGGATTTGGCCTCGGGGGTGTACCTGTACCGGTTACAGGTGGACGGGAAAATATTAACTAAACGATTAACCCTGATTAAATGATCCATCAACCGTCATTGCGAGGGAGTCCCGACTGCTGTCGGGACGACCGTGGCAATCCCTGTCAGATTACTTATCCCGACCTGCTTCCGGAGTTGGTCATTTGGAGGTTTTTAACCATTAAAAAAAACCAAAGACTATAAAACTGAACCTATTACACCTTGGATGCGCATTTGGAATGGTACTGTTACTGGTGGGGGTAGCTTTTGCTCAACCTCCCGGGTTACCAGCACAACCTTCTCAGGCTCCCATTGATGGCGGACTGGGACTGCTTGCTGCGGCAAGAGGAGTTTCTTCTTCAGAGAGTGAAGTATACAAATAGTATACGAATTGAAATTTTGGGGAAAGCCCGAAAAAGAAAAGCCTGTTATAACTGATTGTATAACAGGCTTTTTTAAGCGCGTACACCCGACAAGATTCGAACTTGTAACCGCCTGATTCGTAGAAAATCTTTACCTCTTTTGTGCTTTAACAAAGGACGAAGGTGATTCATTAAAATGCTCTTTGAACACTCTGCCAAAATAAGAGAGGCTATTGAACCCACAAGCAAAAGCAACTTCTGAAATGCTTCCTTCATCAAGAAGCAGCATTTGATACGCCTTTTTTAACCTGAATTGGGTAACGTATTTTAACGTATTCATCCCGGTTTTCTCATTCATACTTCGATATAAGCTTGAGCGGCTCATAAACAATCTTTCCTGTAGCATTTCTACAGAAAAGTTCTGGTTTGAATATTCTTCCTCTAACACTTCGTGAAGCTTTTCTACAAATGGGTCACTTATTTTTTTATCCCTATCATCGATAACTTCAGGAATTTTTAATTCTTTGAGTATTCTCTTTTTCAACCTCGCCCTGGCCGAAAGTAAATTCCTGACAACGGCTTTAAGTTCGTGATCGTTGAAGGGTTTAGTCAGGTAAAAATCTGCACCTTCATCAAGGCTGGAAATTCTGCTTTCTTTATCGGTTTTGGCCGTTAAAAAGACAAAAGGAATAGAAGAGCTGATTTCGCATTCTTTTAGCTTTCGATTCAAAGCCGTTCCATCCATTTCAGGCATCATTACATCTGCCACAATTAGGTCAGGTGGGGTTTGTTCGATGATTTTAAGCGCTTCGATTCCATTTTCCGCTTCTATAACCTTGTAGTTTTCTGATAGAATACTACTCACATAAATGCGCATATCTGCGTTATCATCTACCAACAAAATAGTGGTTTTGTCTTCTTCATGAGTTAGAGGGAGTGGGGCCTTGTTTTCTTCTTTTTCACCTTCTGCTCCTATACTATTTTCATCCTGAAGTATTTCATCTATAATCAGGGTGGATAGCTCTGAAACTTCTTCTGTTTTAGTGGGTTCTGATAGCTCAACATCTGATTCAAGATGCGCTTTTCCCTTAAGTAAGGAGATGGTGAATGTAGTGCCTTCACTAAGGGTTGACTCCACGTCAATGGTTCCTTTATGAAGCTCAACCAGTTCTTTGGTAATGGAAAGCCCGATTCCAAAGCCTTCTTCCATGGTTCTGTTTGCCCTGTAAAAGCGATTAAAGATATGAGGAAGTTCTTCTTTCGGAATACCAACTCCGGTATCACTGATTGTAATCAGAAAGGAAGTATCTGTTTCATCCAGGGTCACAGAAATGGTTCCCCCGGAAGGAGTAAACTTAAGGGCATTACCCAATATGTTACCCAGTACCTTCTCTATTTTTTCGGGGTCTATATACACTTCGGTTGATAAAGCCGAAGAGCTAAAGGTGAAGCCGATTTCTTTTCTCTCAATCGCATCAATGAACAGAGAGGTGCACTTCCTGATGTATGGTTTGATAAGTACAGATTCAGGATTAATAGGGACGGTTTTGGTTTCCAGTTTTGTAACGTCAAGTAGCTGGTCGATTAAATGAAGTAATCGCTTACTGTTGCGGAGCATCATTTCATGTTGCGTACTATCAGCTCCTGTTTCCCCGTTCTGCAACCGCTCAAGTGGTCCCATAATCAGGGTAAGAGGAGTTCGAAGTTCATGGGTGATATTGGTAAAAAACCGGGACTTTGCTGCATCCAGTTCCTGGAGTTGTTTAGCCTGGTATTCCGTTTTTACCTTTTCTTCGCTGAGTTCTTTGGTACGGATCGCAACCTTATGCTTAAGTACTTCTTCCCGTCTCTTGAAATACTGGTTCCGTAAGTGAACAACTGAAATTACTACGATTACCAGGAGGAACAACACCAGTACATAAAAAACGGGAGTTTCATGGAAATAGGGAGTGACGATAACCGTGAATGATGCTCCCTCCGTATTCCATATTCCTTCATTATTAGAGCCCTGAACCCTGAACGTGTAGCTGCCGGATGGCAGGTTGGTATAGTAGGCGGTCCGCCGTGTCCCAACATTTCGCCATTCATCATCATAGCCTTCAAGGATATACCGGTATTGATTCTGTTTAGAATCGGTAAAACTCAATGATGCATAGCTTATTTCTATATCTCTTTCGCCGGCATTAAGCGTAATCGTATTATCTAAAAGGGAGGGTTCTCTATCAGTCAGCATTATTTTCTGGATCGTAACAGGGGGGATCAAGTCGTTAGCAACGATACTATCCGGGTGAAAGGAAACCACCCCATCCTGGGTTGGGAACCAGATGTACCCATCAAAAGCCTGTACCCCAGAGGGGTATACTCCGCCATTGCCTTCCCGGTTCAGCAACCCGTCTTGCTCGGTATATCCATGGGAGTATAGTGCTTCGATTTCTCCGCGATGGAAAGCATTCAGTTCACTACGATCGATCCTGAAAATACCCCGGTTACTGTTTATCCAGAAACGCTCGTTCTCATCCTCGAAGATGGTATGGACTGAATTATCAAACAGGCCGTCTTTGGTTTGGTAATTAGTGATTGAACCGAAATTGGGAGCTCCATTTGTTACAGGGATTCGATCCAAGCCCATATCTTCAAAACCTACCCATAGAACCGAACCACTTTCCTCTTCTGTGAAATGAAGACCACGAACTACATTGCTTGAAAGACCGTGAGATACATCATATTGATAGTATTGAGTGCCATCGAAACGGATGAGTCCATGCCCCAGGGTGGCAAACCACAGTTCACCAGAAGGGGTTTCCAGGATATTTCGTACGAGGGTTAAGGGTACATTTTCCCTGCCGCTGATTTGCTCCCACTCT
>JAKSCW010000099.1 GCA_022360375.1 Balneolales bacterium | reverse complement strand
TCTGAAATAGGGCCATACGCATCAACTGCAAGCTGGATACCTGTATTTGAAAGCATACCCACAGCTGCAATGGCAATACCATACAGGCCCGCAAACTCATGAGCCAGAATGATTGCAGCCGCGATAATCACAATAGGAATAGCGGTGGAAATCATCCCTACTCCAAGGCCGGCAATAATGTTAGTAGCTGAACCAGTAACAGATTGCTTCACAATATTGGTTACAGGACGAGTTCCTGTTCCAGTGTAATACTCAGTAATTAATCCAATCAATAAACCTGCAGCCAAACCAAAAATGGTTGCCCAGAATACCCCTAAAGAAGTGTACACTTCGCCATTCCATGTCCATTCAGCTGGCAGCACCCATCGGATGATGAAAAAAGAAGCAACTAACATAATTGCCGCAGAAGCAAATTCACCCATGTTAAGGGCTTTTTGTGGGTTGCCACCTTCTTTCACACGAACTAAAAAAGTTCCCAGAATAGAAGTCAGAATACCCGTTCCTGCAAGAAGTAATGGAAGTAGAACGGCAGAAAGCCCACTAAAACCATCCGTCCATCCTGGTAAAGACATAAAAGCCGCACCCAAAACCATGGTACCAATGATAGAACCTACATACGATTCGAAAAGGTCGGCACCCATACCAGCTACGTCGCCAACATTATCGCCTACATTATCGGCAATAGTTGCTGGGTTTAATGGATGATCCTCAGGAATTCCAGCTTCAACTTTACCTACAAGGTCAGCTCCAACATCTGCTGCTTTGGTATAAATACCACCACCTACACGAGCAAAAAGTGCGATTGAAGAAGCACCAAAAGAAAAACCAGTAATTACGGTAAGTACTTTGTTGATGTCCCAATCAGTAAATTGGTTAAATACCACAAAAAGGATTCCAAGACCAAGTACCCCTAAACCTACTACACCTAATCCCATTACAGAACCGCCAGCAAATGCTACTTCAAGACCCTTTCCTAAGCTGGTTCTTGCAGCATTAGTTGTTCGAACATTTGCTTTTGTAGCAACCCGCATTCCTATGAATCCAGCCAATCCTGAAAAAATGGCTCCTAAAATAAACGAAGCTGCAACTAATGGGTGAGATTGCTCATTTCCGCTTCCGGAAATTCCTAAAAGAACCGCTACTGCGATCACAAAGATAGCAAGTACACGATATTCAGCTCGAAGGAATGCCATTGCTCCGGAAGCAATGTGCTTACCAATTTTATCCATTCGCTCGGTTCCTACTTCTTGTTTAGAAACCCAAGACGACTTGAATAAGGTGTACAACAAAGCAATTACACCTGCCGCCGGTATTAAATAAACTATGTTTTGCATAATTAGGCTTAGTTAGTTTGTGTTTACTTCTGTGAAGAAGTGTCAATTAAAAAAATTCATTGCTCTTTCAATCCCTAAGTTCACAAATGCAAGAGCAGCATCGTGCGCTTTTTGAACCGAGAGGTCTACTTCCTCTCGCTCAGATTCTTCGAAGGGAGCAAGTACATAATCTACTTGTCGTCCTCGTGCATAATTATTGCCGATGCCAACTCGAAGGCGGGGATACTCCATAGTTCCCAGTTTTTCATTGATATCTGCAATACCGTTGTGCCCTCCGTCGCTTCCTTTACCTTTCATCCGGGTAATACCCACTGGTAAATTCAAATCATCGTACACAACTAAACAATCTTTCTTATCTGTTTTGAAGTTTGCCATTGCTTTCTTCACGGCAGTACCACTTCTGTTCATGTAGTTTGTAGGTTTAATCAACACTACCTTCCTGCCTTTGTGCCTGCCTTCAGCTTGTACGTAAGGTCCGGAACCAGCTTCAAATTCCACAGAAAGAGTTTTGGCAATTAACTCAACAACTTCAAAACCAATATTGTGTCGGGTTCCAGTGTATTCCCGCCCAACATTTCCTAATCCTACAATGATGGACATAACCGGAACCTATACCTGCTGAATTATTCTTCAGTTGCTTCTTCAGCCGTTTCTTCACCTTCGCTTTCACCTTCGGCTTCGGCTTCGTCAAATTCGCTAAGCATTTTACCTTTAGGGGGACGAATATTCACGATAGTTCGATTTAGTGAATCAAGTGGAATAATACCATCCATGCTTAAATCGCCCACGTGGGTCGACTGACCAATCATTAACTCCGTCACATCTACTTCAAATTCAGCCGGTATATTTGTTGGAAGTACCCGAATCCGGATAAATTTCATAGGCTGGAATAAACGACCACCTTGCTCAACTACCCCACGAGCTGCCCCTGTGATCTTAATAGGTACGCGCAACGTTACCTTGTGATTTTCGGATAAAACATAAAAATCTGCGTGGATTGGGCGATCTGTAACCGGATCAAAGTCCGTTCGTTTTAAAAGAGTCTTGTAGATTTTACCATCTATAGTAAGTTCCTGAAGCTTGGTTTGCTTCCTTTTTAGAATCTTTTCTAACTCCAATTCATCAATAGAAAAGTGAAGATTTTCCTCCACTTCCGGGCCGTAAAGCACCGCTGGTACTCTTTTCCTATCACGAAGCTCTTTATTTGCTGCCTTGCTAAGCTCGCGTGAAGTACCTTCAAGTTTTATTAGTTCTGGGTATGCCATTTTTTTTATCGTTGTATCAATTTAGTCATCAAATAATGAACTGATGGTTTTATTAGTGTGGATACGTTTTATAGCATCTGCAAAAATATTAGCCACACTAAGCACTTTAATTTTGTGAGAAGGTTGGCTAAGAGGAATTGTATCTGTTACCAATAATTCATCAATGGGCGAATCTTCAATTCGCTGAAATGCCGGCCCCGACAGTATGGGATGTGAACACATAGCAACGATATTCAGAGCACCTCGCTCTTTCATAGCTGATGCAGCGTTCGTCAATGTTCCGGCGGTGTCAATCAAGTCATCAACAATCAACACATTCTTTCCTTCTACCTCCCCGATAATGTTCATGATCTCTGACTCATTGGGTTTGGGACGGCGCTTATCAATAAAAGCAAGGGAAGCCCCGAGTTTTTTTGCATAGGAACGAGACATCTTCAAACTTCCTACATCGGGAGCAACCACCACCAAATTCTCAATGGGGTTCTGGGAGAGGTAATCGATAAATACCCGGCTTGCATATAAATGGTCAAGTGGTATATCGAAAAAACCCTGAATCTGTGCAGCATGCAAATCCATGGTAAGAATGCGGTCGGCACCAGCTTCCACTAACAAATTGGCCATCAATTTGGATCCTATTGATACCCGGGGACGATCTTTTCTATCTTGCCGGGCGTAACCAAAATACGGGATAACTGCAGTTACTCTGCTTACTGATGCCCGCTTTGCAGCATCCAGAAGAAGTAACAACTCAATCATATTATCCCCCGGAGGTGGAGTAGGCTGAACGATAAATATATCCTCTCCACGGATACTTTGTTCGTATTTTACATACAACTCACCATCAGAAAAGCGCTTAATGGTTACGTTTCCAAGATTAGCACCATACTCCTTAGCAATGGCACGGGCCAAAGCCGGATTACTGGTACCGGAGAATATTGCGAGAGGACTATCCAAGGTTTATTGCTAGCACTGAATGATTTCAGGATTACATAAAACAAAAGGAACACCGCTGTTGCCTTTTGAGTATTTGTGTCGTTGCCCGGGGAGGAGTCGAACCCCCACGTACTGGACCAAAACCAGCTGTCCTGCCATTAGACGACCGGGCAATCCTTTTTTTCCAAAGACAACAAAGATAAAAACAGTCTACTCACCAATCAAGATAAAATTGCCTTTTTTAGCACCTCACATTGATGGCACCTCAAAGGTTTACAATAGGCTTTTAGTTGGTGAACTGCGCCTAGTTTTCCGGCAATAAACTGGTTGGTTTTCTTTCCCAAAGAAGTGAATTCCTTCAACAGTGATTTTGGAACAGGTGCGGAAAATGTATCCCATTGCTGTAGAGCTGCAACTGATAAATGTTTTGCCCCAAAAAGGCTCCCAAGAGTAAATAAAGCAGGAAGGTACACAGTGGCAAACAAAATCCTGTATCTGGCTGAATATGAATTTCCTGACTCAACAATTGCGTGCTGCCATATTGAAGTGGATTGCTCAGACAAGTACTTCTCTAAAGAGTTTTCGAGTAATAGATTGGAGATAGCAATACCTTCGGAAATGCGTTTTTTCGGATGATTATTCTTCCTTACTCCTTTTAAATTCCAGGTAATTGCATTTTCCAGTTTTTCGATCTCTGCGAGCTTCCATGTACCTTTGATAGCCCCTGTTTTCTTTTTTCTGTGCTCGAGGAAATACATGCCCGCTTGCTGCATTTGCTGGCGATTATGAGTGATTCCCAACCCGTCAAATAAGGAAATCACAAGTGCTTCTTTCCATGCTTCCGATGGAACCAATTCCGGATTATAAAAACTGAAAAAATCATCCACTTTTTTCTGGAAATATTCCTGATGTACTTTTTCAATTTGATCAAGAAATGCCTGTTCGGAAATAAATGAAACTCCTTCAGCACACGGAAGAGTTTTTATTCCATTGTATTCTTCAAATAATGAATGAAATTCAGGTAAAATGTACGATGAAAGATTAAGTGTTGGAACAGAATCGCCCTTCTGATTTACAGTAGTTCCGGAGTTCGGTTCCATCACAACGTGCAGGATCACATTATTGTAATTTGCATCTTTTTGATGTTGATGTGCATACCAGTGGTTGGCCCGGTTGTGCAGTTCAATGGAACCATACATCCTTAATGAACCAATTTGTATTGAAGCATTCAAAAAATCGGGGCCATCTGTACTGTTTTGAACACCCGGCCCGAATATCTTTAGAGAACGCCCATCTACCGTTCTCAGGGTTTCGGTAGAGAACAGCTGTTCCCTCCAAAGCCATTGAAGAAAGTTTTCAGGATATGAAAACTTTCCCCTATGCATCCTCTAAGTCTTCTTCTTCCATTTTTAAGCCTTCGGTGGCCTCATATAAATCAGGAAGAGAGCCTTTGATACCATCAGAAATTTTCTCTAATCGCTCTTCGCTCTTTTCCAGGAACTGATGCCCTTTTTCTTCCATCCAGTTTTTTGCTTCAGAAGAGTGATCCGAAATCCATTTTCGGTTTTCTTTCCCAGATTGTGGTGTTAATAACAGGCCTACGACTACACCAGTAGTAAATGCTGTAACCGTGGTAATAACGATGTTTAATGCCTTGCTCATAATTCAGAATTTGATACGGTTAACACTGTTAATATAACGTTTTAATTTTTTAATTTACTCTTTCCATTCCAAATTAGTTTAATATTTATAGTACCTTTGCAATTATTGAATGTACAGCCTATGCATCAAATAACTCTTATGGATTCAGGGCGCATCGAGCGCACTCTAAAAAGACTAGCTATTCAGGTGTGGGAAAATCAAAAAAGTGATCAGGAACTTATCATTTTTGGCCTTAATGAACGCGGGTATGCCACAGCTGAATCCTTGCATACATTTGTAGCCGAACTAACCGGTCAAAAAATCGAATTACATCAGTTTTTTGTAGATGGTAAAGGCCAGAAAGACACCATTCCCAACTGCACAGAAAAATCTGTACTTATTGTTGATGATGTGATCTTCTCCGGAAAAACTATGTTTAAAGCCCTATCTACAATCTGTTATTCTAACGAACCCGCTACTATTAATGTACTTACGCTGGTAGATCGTGGGCATCGAATGTACCCGATTCAAAGCAGTCTTACAGGGATTGAAGTGCCAACAAAATTTGGGGAACATATTGAAGTGATTTTGAATAATGGTTCTGTAGACCAGGTTGTGCTCTTCAAAAACTCATAAACAACTCATCTTAAAAATGGTCAGAAAAACATCTACACTAATAGTTAATAGTACGCTATTAATTCTACTTCTCATTGCACCAGTGAAGGCTCAGGAAAACATAGTAATTCCCGATACTTTGGATAACGAGTGGTATTCCACATGGATAGCAGGGTTGAACGGCTCACAATCAACTTTCGAAAACTGGGCGGCAGGGGGACAAAACAATGTTTCAGCTACTGTCTTTTCAAGAATTAATGGGGCTTACCAGAAAGGAAGATTCAAATATGGATACGTAATCAATTTGAGATATGGGATTACCAATATCGAGGGAGAAGAAAGCCGTAAAACAGACGACCGAATTGCTACTAAGCATCGTATTGCTTACATCCTCAATGATGCCAACACCATGAACATGTTTGCCCAGGTTTCGTTTGTGACCCAATTCTACGATGGTTATGACTATTCCGGGGAAGAACGGGTTCGGATTTCCGATTTTATGGCTCCCGGTTATTTCACAGAAAGTATCGGCTATGCCTATACTCCCCGGGATTTCATTTCTTTTGAAGCCGGTTTAGCATTAAAGCAAACCATTGTAACTGATGATTCCCTGGTAGTGTCTCCCGGTTACGGGATAGATCCTGGTGAAAACCTGCTTTCCGAGGGAGGTTTGAATTTAGGTATCAGTTTTAACAAAGAAATTCTTCCCAATGTTAATTATAACAGTAGTTTAGAAACATTCAATAACCTGAAAAAACCTGTTGTTAGTACAGATTTTGCATGGGCAAATGAACTTACGGGACGCATAAACAGCTTCATGACCGCTTCATTCACTTTTGAAATGATTTACGACGATGACGTTATTGCGGATGAGTTACAAACCAAACAGATACTAGGTGTTGGTATTCTATTTAACCTGAGATAATGGATGCAAAAACCCAGGAAATTCTAAAGAACGGTATTTCAGAGTTTCAAATCTGGAAGGATTCATTTGGGGAATTTACACCCGATGAATCCTTATCTATTCCATCTTCAAAAGTTGAATCCTTATTTAGTGAACTGGTTCAGCACCTTGGTGGAAATTACCCTTTCCACCACCCGGTGTATGCAGGCCAGATGCTAAAACCTCCGCACCCTGTTGCATGGGCAGCTTATTCATTGGCCATGACCATCAACCCAAACAATCATGCATTGGATGGCGGCCCACCTTCTTCTGAAATGGAAAAGGAAGTAGTAGCCAACCTGGCTGATTTTTTTGG
>JAKSCW010000317.1 GCA_022360375.1 Balneolales bacterium | reverse complement strand
TTTTCCAAGTTCGGCATGGGTTGGGGTAGATGTTTGCTCGATAATGCCTTTTTCTTTATCAACTACAGCAGCTTTAATGTTTGTACCACCCAGATCAATTGCAATTGCTTTCATATAAACCGTAACGATAAAGGGATTTTTAAAATCATATCCGAAACTATGGGAAGGAGACTATTCCTTAACTGTAATCTTATACACCGTTTCACCAGGTTTTCGCATGCCATACTCTTCCCGCGCAATTTTTTCGAGAAGAGTTGGGTCATTTTCCAGTGATTCCAACTTTATTTCAAGTAACTCAGATTGTGCAGCAAGTTCCATGGTTTTAGAATGGAGCTTATCCTTTTGCTGATGAAGCTCCCATCGCGTTTTAAGGCTATAAACATCAATAAAAGCGAACCAAACAAAAACAAATGCACCTAAAAGTGCCATCAGAAAAGACTTTTTCCAACGTAGTGGGTTCAGGTTTTCCAGGTACATAGATGATTTATTGTATTTTTAACTTAGCAGCAATTCAAAATACAGTAATTTGATGTTTATTAATAACGAAAGCTGACGAAGAATGAATTTTAGAGAATATTTCTTCCTCTTGCCTGGTTCTTATGTTTTTCTTAGTCCGGGATATGATATTTATTCAGGCTGGTAAATCTCATATTCCGATTCATTTTTCTCTTTAAGGAAAATTTGCAACTGCCGATAATGGAGTTGTAGAAATCTGGAAACGCGCATCGAAAAATTGGAACAAAGGCTGCACGCATATCAGAAGCTACACAAAGCGATGCTTCGTAAGTGGTGTGCCTTATTAACATCAACACTGTAGACTAAGTAATTGTGCACTTTTTGCCCGGAATTGGCAACACCTGTGTAAAAAGAATCATTTAATTCAGGAAGTAACATGGTTGATTCAAGTAGGTAGAAGAACTCTTATTGATCAAGGTACCGGGGAAGCAAGGTAAGTTTGTAAATAAAAAACCCCATCCGAGATCAATCGAATAGGGCTGGTCAAGAGAGAGTCAATATGAACTCTTTAGGGGATATAATAAATTTCAAAAATCGTGAACCGGGTGGGACTCGAACCCACGACCCACGGCTTAAAAGGCAGTTGCTCTACCAACTGAGCTACCGGTTCCGATACAGAAGCCAAAGATAAGGGATTTCATCTTATCTTTCTCAATTAATTCATGAATTTGAATTAAAAGCTTCTAATCGGTTTAGGAACCGGATTGCAAAATTTGTGCCAAATCTTCCTCAATACTCTTTGCTGATTCTTCAACTATCCTTCCAACTTCAAAATTATCCTTATATATAATAAAAGTTGGGGTATACTTCAACCCCAAAAGGTTGTAATACCCATCAGGATCGGTCTTATCTCTTGAAACTCCGATGTATTCCACACTGAAAACCTGGTTATCAACCACCTCCATTACTTTCATGAAAGCAGGAATTTCTCGCTTACTATCGTGGCACCATGTTCCGAATAATATTTTTATGGAAATACTGTCTTCAACTGCGGAAAGAAATTCTATTGCGGAGCTATCCGGGTTGTATCGATCCATATAGATATCAAAAACCCGATGCTCTGACTGAATCTGCTCCGGGGTAGTCGGACCAATTATATCTGCACCTTGTGCTAAGCTTTTATTTGCTATTAAAAGAACAAAAAGCAGAATGCTGATAGATTTCATATTGGAGAGATGGAATTCTGTTATTGAGATGCTATCTTAATCCAAGATACAATTTTAAGCTTCATTTCATGGCTTCAATCTTTACAAAAATCATCCAGGGTGAAATTCCATGCTATAAAATTGCTGAAGATGATTATCATTTTGCTTTTTTGGACATCAACCCGGTTTCGGAGGGTCATACCCTGGTAGTTCCTAAACAGGAAGTAGATTATTTGTTCAACTTAGAAGACGATACTCTTAAATCTTTAATAATATTTGCAAAAAAAGTTGCCAAGGCTATAGATGCTTCTCTTGATACTATAAGAACCGGAGTGGTTGTAGAAGGGCTTGAAGTTCCGCATGCGCATATCCATTTGGTGCCAATCCATTATGAAGGGCAACATGTAGGGTTAGGAAAGAAAGCAGAAGTAAGCAAAGAACGCATGATTGAACTTGCGGAAAGAATAAGTGAGGCGTTTAAAAAATGAAGATTTTAGTAATTAACGGGCCAAACCTGAATTTGCTTGGTACTCGCAACCCGAATATGTATGGAACAGGAACTCTCGAGGAAATAAATAATTTTTTGATTGATGAATTTAAGCATCATGACCTCGTTTTTTTCCAAAGCAACATAGAAGGAGAAATCATCGATTGCCTTCAAAATGCATTGAAAGATGGTACACAAGCAATGGTAGCAAATTTTGGTGCCTATACCCACACATCTGTTGCTATCCGTGACGCTTTGGAACCTATTACTTTTCCAAAAGTTGAAGTACATATTTCGAATATTCACGCACGGGAAGAATTCCGTGAAAAATCTCTTACAGGTGAAGTAATGAATGGAATAATTACAGGCTTTGGAAAGTATAGTTATGTTTTGGGTATTCAGGCAGCAGAACAGTTAGCTACAGATCTTGAGTAAACTAAAAGAACTTTTTTCGGATACTCTTATCTATGGCATAAGCAGTGTTTTTGCCCGCTTCATAAATTATCTCCTGGTTCCGCTTTATACCGGAGTTTTTGATCCTGCAGTTTATGGTATTGTGGGATTAGTTTATGCGGCAATTGCATTTTTGAATGTGATTTTCACAATGGGTATGGAATCTTCTTACCTGCGTTATGCAAAAGATCGTGAACATGCATCCGGCTATTTCAAAACTCTTCAGCTTTTTTTAGTTGGTACGTCTGCCTTACTGGTTCTGCTGCTCTGGGTATTAAACCCGGTGCTCACCCCGACCTTAGGACTGGAAAACGGAAGTCCGGTCTTTTGGATGATGCTGGGAATCCTGTTCTTCGATACAATTAGTATCGTCCCTTTTGCGGAACTGCGGTTTGTAAGGAAAGCCTGGTTGTTTGCCGGTTTAAAAACCGGGAATGTGCTTATTAATCTTAGTTTGAATTTTTACCTGATTCTGGGATTAAGCTATGGAATAGAAGCTGTGTTTATTAGCAATTTGGTGGCATCCGGGATCACAGCACTGTTAATTTTTGCCGCAACCGCGGGCATGTTAAAAGGGGAGTGGGATCGGAGTTTTCTAAAACAAGCGTTAGGATTTGGTTTGCCTTTTATACCAGCCGGAATCGGGCATGTGATCAATGAAATGCTGGATCGTTTCTTTATAAAAGGCATGTCCCAGGAGAGGGTATTGTCGATATATGGAGCAGGAATTACTGCTGATGATTTAGTAGGTATTTATAACGCTTGTTATAAACTGGCTGTTTTTATGTTATTGCTGGTTCAAATGTATAGAATGGCATGGCAACCTTTTTTTATGAGGAAATCTGATGATGAGGATGCTCCGGCGCTCTATGCACAGGCATTCAGGTATTTTAATGGGGCTGCTGGCATTCTTTTTCTTTTTGTTGCTCTTTTCATTAATCAGATCGTAGCTATAAAAATCCCTGTTTTGAATGTTACACTTATAGGAGAAGAATACTGGGCCGGATTGTCAGTGGTTCCCGTTCTTTTGGCTGCATATTGGTTCCAGGGATGGTATGTAAATTTTTCAGCTGGAATATTTATAAAGAATCAAACTAAAAGATTGGCTCAAATAACACTAATTGGAGCAGCTGTAACAATAAGTGCAAATGCTGTTCTGATACCATTCATTGGAATCATGGGTTCCGCAATAGCTACATTGCTAAGTTATTTTGTTATGGCCATGCTTATTTATAGGTATTCAAGAAGAGCTTACAAGGTACCCTACAGAGTTTTGCAAAGTCTTGGAGTGGTTATATTTACAGCACTCATTTTGTTTGTAAAACCCTTTTTAACTAACCAAAATTTTTCAGAAATTGGGGTCTCGATTGTTTTATTTCTCGTAGGAGCCATTCTGATTACTGCAATTAGTGTTGGGCAGGAGTTGAGAGAAAAGCTTTCCGTGTAATTCATTTCAGAAAATCTAGCAATATGTCATACGAAGGAAGAATAGGTATCTATGTAGATGCTGTTAACGTCACTATGAATGGGGGATATGGGCTTCGCTATGATGTGTTAAGAAAATTTGCTGTTCGTTGTGGTGGTTGTGCTTCCCGAATGAATGTATATGTTTCTTATGAGGAGGATCGTCTTCAGAATGACCAGGAATATCGCAGAAAAACCATGCGGTTTTGTGAGATGCTTCGTGATTTTGAATATAAAGTGACGGAAAAGCCTGTTACAACGTTTATGAATCACGAAACGGGTGAGAAAATCTCAAAATCGACCATTGATATGGATATGGCAGTGGATATGATTGTTCACTCAGATTATCTGGCAAAAATGATTTTGGTTACCAGCAGCGGAAGTTATGTGAGTGTGGTAAATGCGGTACAGAATAAAGGCTGTAAGGTAGAATTGATCGGCTTCAACAATGTTTCCGGAGTGCTGAAAAAATCGGTGGATTCTTTCGTTTCAGGGTACATGATTCCCGGGCTTCTTCCGGTAGATTCCCCGTACCCATGGGGAGAAACAGGCTCAAGAGTTCGCGGGGTTTGTTACGATTTTTCCTTAAACGAGGGCTATGGGTTTATGAGGTTCCTCACAAAATTTGAAGACAGACTCTGGGTTACAGATTCCCGGGATACAGAGTCACCTTTCAAAACAGTGTTTGCTCATATTTCCCAGTTTGAAGAGGATATTGAACCAAGCCTGCTTCCCAGCAGAGACCTGATCTTTGAGTTCGACCTGGTCGAAAATGATAAAGGGCTGGTAGCTGAGCGAATTGAACTGGTGAGCAGATAAAAAAATCCCGCACATCAATGATATGCGGGATAAATGCAAGTAGTGAGAACCGTTGTTCTCATTTTTGTTATTTATCCATTAGCGCTTTGAAAGCATCTAATGTTCCGCGAACGTGGTTCGCAGAATTGTTAAGAAGTTCTTGCTCTTCTTTGGTTAAATCAACCTCAATTACTTCTTTAATTCCCCCTTTGCCCAATTTTACAGGAACACCGATGTATAAATCATCGATTCCATATTGGCCACTCAGGTGCGCACAAACAGGAAAAATACGGTTTTGATCAAGAAGAATGGCTTCTACCATTTGTGCAGATGCTATACCAGGAGCATACCATGCCGAAGTTCCCATTAAACCAACGAGTTCTCCACCTCCTTTTTTGGCACGAGTTATAATTTCTTCCAGCCTTTCCTCAGAAATAAAATGAGTAATTGGCATACCAGAAAGTGTAGTAAAGCGAGGAAGAGGAACCATAGTATCACCGTGGCCACCCATTAGCAGTGCCTGGATGTCTTTTGGTGAAACGTCTAATTCTTCCGCGATGAATGCACGATAGCGGGCAGTATCCAAAATACCGGCCATGCCCATTACCTTTTCATAAGGAAGTCCGGAAGCATCTTTCGCTACCTGTACCATTACATCCAACGGGTTAGACACTACGATGAGTATGGTGTCAGGAGAGTACTTAATCAGTTCTTTGGTTACACTTTCAACTATATTCGCGTTGATGGAGAGTAAATCATCGCGACTCATTCCCGGACGGCGGGGAACACCGGCGGTGATCACACAAACATCTGAATTTGCCGTATCGGCATAATCAACCGTTCCTTTTACACGAGTATCGAACAAATCAATAGGAGATACCTGCCATTGATCAAGTGCACGACCTTTTGACGGATAAAAAGTTTTGTCACCGTCTTTTCTTTCCAAATCTAACGCGATTACTTCTTTTGCAAAATCACGCTGTGCTACACTTAAAGCCACGGTAGATCCTACATTACCACCGGCTCCTACAACTGTTACTTTCATGTCGAATATTAAATTTATAGTGAATAGTTAAATTGTTTTACCCTTATAAACTCCGGCTAAATTATGAATTTTTGATGTTGAATTATGAATTCAACATTGAAAGTTTGTTAATTCTTTATGCGGCGCGAATCCTGCCCCCACATTAATTTTTTTCGAAGTGTATCAAAGAAATCCTGCCCTTGCAATTGGATGAGTTTAAAGGCCAGTTCAGTTTTAGTAATCTCAACCTCCAGTGGCAGATGATCTATTTCTTTTACAACCCCATCATAAGAAAACAATATTCCACTTTGCTGAGGCTCCACAATTATACGTAGCGGTTTGTTAGCCCGAACCACTAAAGGGCGCGTGGTTAGTGAATGTGGGTTGATAGGCGTGATAACAATAACCCCGGAACCCGGCTCCACGATGGGACCGCCTGTTGAAAGGTTGTAGGCGGTTGAACCAGTAGGTGTTGCTACAATGAGACCATCCGACCAGTATCTGTTTATGTGCATATCCGAATATTCTGCAGAAATATTGATCATAGACGTAGTATCGGAACGTGTAAACAGGAATTCATTCAGGGCGAAGTACTCCCCCCCATTTTGATCGACTGCCTTTAGAAAATGGCGTTCGTCCAGGGTATACTCTCCAGCTAAAACACTATCTAAAGCCGGGATTAAATCTTCGTTTTGAGTATTGGTCATAAATCCTAATCTGCCGCTGTTAATGCCAAGTACTGGTTTCCCCGATTTCCTGGAAATTCTTGCCGTATAGAGCATAGTTCCGTCTCCCCCCATTACCAGGATAATATCGGCTTGCTCAATGGCTTCTTCATCGGTGGAGGTGAACACCAGGGAATCGGAAGTTTTTGCACCGATAAAAGAGCAAACTTCTTCACATACAAACAAAGTTACATTCTTTGATGCAGCCCAATGAAGCGCAGAGTTGAACACTTGTTTTACTTCATATTTTTTAGGGTTAGCAATTACAGCGAACTTCATTTCGTACCCTTTAATCCTTTTATACCTTTGATCGCTTTCTCGCTCAATAAATTCGTTTCATAGCTGCGAATACGACCATTTTTAGTCTGGTGCTTTTTTATTCCAATTTCGATCAGTTCTTCAAGTAATTCTTTAAAACTCAGTTCCGATTTTTCCCACAGGTAAAAGGAAAACGACCCGGGAATGGTATTGATTTCGTTGAAATACACTTGTTCGGTTTCAGCGTTTACCAGGAAATCCAGACGGGCAACCCCGGAAGCATCAAACGTTTTGAAAATGTGCATAGCCAACTTCCGGATCGACTCTGCAAGTTCCGGAGAAATATCTGCCGGGATAATTCGATCGGCGGAGGCCATGCCTTTTTCTCCACTTCCTCCGCTTTGATATTTATCTTCAAACGAAAGGGTTTCGGTATCTCCAAGTGGCCGTTCACATACACTGGAACGATTGTTTTCGGCGGTACCTAGTACGGAACAATTAATTTCCATCAATGGCTGAATGGCTTCCTCAACCAATACATGGGCATCGTAACGAAATGCTGTTTCTACAGCTTCGATCAGTTCTTTTTCATCTTCTACCTTCTTTACCCCAATACTGCTGCCAAGATTTCCAGGTTTTACCACCAATGGATAACCAAGAAGCTCTGCTTCTTTTAAAATCGTGTCCTGGAGGGTTTCCCAGTCCGATTCATAGAAATCAAGGCTGGAAGTAATGGGAATATTATTCGCTTCACAAAGTTGTTTGGCTTTTACTTTGTCCATGCCAACCGAAGAACCCAAAATTCCGCTTCCTGTATAAGGAACGTTAAACATTTCACAAACTCCCTGGAAAGCTCCGTTTTCTCCTTCGCTACCATGAAAAGCACAAACAACGGCATAAACCTGCCAGGCTTTAGGTTTCGAAAACAACCCGGTTTTATCTGTTTCCTGCAGGAGAGTTGCTCCTATTTCATTCTTTACAAAAGCACAAGGGGAGGCGCTGGTTTCCAGGCTTGGTAAATCTTTGTAGTTGCTTAGGTCTTTAAGGGTTTCACCGGTAAACCATTTCCCCGATTTAGAAATGTAGAGCGGAATAAGTTCATACGTAGATTGCTCCAGTGCTGCAAGTACTTGCATCGCTGATAGTACGGATACTTCGTGTTCAGGGGATACCCCCCCAAAAGCAACGACAAGATTTTTTTCTGACATTTGTGATTACCTTAAAACAGTTTTCGTGAAGGTAAGGGTAAAAGCTCCAAACATTCGATAATAATCATAAATTGATAATTCCTATATCCGAAATGTGTTTCGAAGTAATTTGAAGAAAATACAGAGCTTTTTATCTCACTCACTATTAGTAATCATTCCTTTACTGGTTTGTTTCACTATCGCAGAAATAATGCTTCGAAGTATAATGAGTGAATATTTAGAGTTACGGGATGATGAACGAGCTGCATTCTATGCGCATCACGATACACTAGGCTGGTTTCCAATCCCCGGTTCTGAAGGAGTATTTGAAGTAACCAATCAGATTTATGTTTCTCATAATGAACGTGGTTTCAGAGATGAAGAGCACCTTATTAAAGACACACAAAGGATGATGGTTATTGGGGATTCTTTTGTGTGGGGATTTAATGTAGAACAGTCAGATCGATTTACCGAGCGTCTTGATTCACTTCTCCCGGGGTGGGCTAATTATAATTTGGGAGTAAGCGGATATGGCACCGACCAGGAGTATCTGATTCTTCAAAGGCATATTCAATTCTATCAGCCAGATGTGGTTTTACTGGTGTACTGTATCGACAATGATAAACTGGATACTACCACCAATTTCAGATATCGCGGGTATTACAAGTCTTACTTTGGAAAAAATGAATTCGGCGACTTGGAGTTGAAAGGGGTGCCCGTACCAAAAGGATACCGGTACCATTTTAATGCCAACAAAGGGTTGTATTCTTCCTATCTGGTGCGCTTGATCTCCAAAAGATACTACGAACTCAGATATCCGGATGTGAAACTGGAAAAAGATCCTACCCCTGAACTCCTGAAAAAAATGAATGCACTGTCTGAAAAGAATGGAAGCAGGTTTATTGTAGGACTTCAAAAACGGGATATTTTATTGGAAAATTTTCTACAATCGGAACGGATTGAGTTTCTCATTCTTGAAAATGAAGAAGTTTTTCCATTTGCGGGAAATCACTGGACACCAAAGGGTCATCGAATAGTGGCGCAAAGAATACAGGATTATTTAGAATGACTTTCAAAATGAGATAAATATCATTTTTTAAATAATAAGGCGCTACTTTACAGGTTACTAAGGGAGATATTTGTATCAGTATGCTTTTTCTAATGGATTTTATTATTGGCTTTTCACGGAAAGTTTTCAGGTTAGAACCGCGGGTACGTTCTGTGGTTGGAAAATTTTGGGTATTTCTTTTTGCACTTCCCCTGTTTCCACAATTTTTGGTGGGTCAGGAATCCCAAATACTTCGTGTTTTTGTACAAGATGACGAGCTTAAACCCTTAACCGGGGCGTATGTATTATTGTACAGACCGGGGGAAGAAGATTTTTCGCATTATTGCATTTCTGATGCAAATGGTTTTTGCGAAATCAGAGGATTAACAGAGCCTTCCTACCTTTTAAGTGTTTCTTATATAGGCTTTGAAAAAGTGGAAGAAGAAATTGAGATTTCTGTTCCGATTGTGTTGAGAACCATAACAATGGAAATTGAAAACAGTGAACTGGATGAAGTAATTATTTCGGCAGAGAGAGAGATAACAGTAGGGAGAGTAGGGATTTCCAGAGTAACTGTCGATGATCTAAGCAGGATGCCATCAATGAATATAGATGGAGATTTGATGGCCTATATCCAAACAGTTCCCGGGGTAATCACAGTAGGTGATCAAGGCGGAGACTTATATATCCGGGGAGGAACGCCCGCACAAAACCTGGTTCTTATAGATAACATCCCCATAGTTAAACCCTTTCATATATCAAATTTATTCTCGGCACTTCCGGAACAGGTGGTAAATAGCATAGATATAATGGCGGGTGGTTTTGATAACAAATACATGGGAAGTACTTCTGCGGTAATAGATGCAAACCTTAAACCGGGAAACTTTAGAAGTTATTCATCCAGCGTAAGCTTCAGTCCGTATATAACATCAGTATTTCTTGAGGGGCCAATTCGTAAAGATACCCGTTCCTTAATGCTGAGTGGCCGTTATTCAACAATTGATCAATTTTCGGGGTATTTAGGTACTGATGAAGAAAACATCAATTTTTATGATGTAATCGGGCGTTATTCAATTAAAGGGGATGGGTTTAATTGCAGCTTTACAGGCATTTTTACGAACGATAGAGGCCAAATAAACGAGGCCAGAGCTAATTTTTTGGAATGGTCAAATACAGCGATTGGAGGGAAATGCCTTGGTTATGATGAGCGCTTCGATCATCCATATGAAGTATCAGTCGGGCATTCCAGGTTTACGAATTCTGAGGGTACCGAAGATGAAATAGAAAGAGAATCTTCGGTAATTAATACCTATATGAGGTTTGATATGCAAGAGTACTTCAGGGGGTTAAGAATTGATTACGGATTGAATATTCTTGCTCAAAGCTTTTCGGCTAACCTTAACGAACGATTTACCATTGAACAAGAGATAGATCGTACAATCCCAATATTCCAACTGTATGGAAAAACAGAATGGAAAGTAAATGACTTTGTCACTCTTCAGCCTGGTCTTGGGTTTCAGGTTACAACCCTGTATGCCCCTACCGTTGAGCCCAGACTTAGATTTTTATATACGCCATATGCAAATAACGATCTTCAAATAAGTGTAGCCGCAGGTGTTTATAATCAAATATTTGATGGGATAACAGACGAAAGAGACGCAGGAACAACGTTCACTGTGTACAGGCCAAATGATATTGGAGA
Organism: Balneolales bacterium; assembly: GCA_022360375.1. Classification (GTDB taxonomy): domain Bacteria; phylum Bacteroidota; class Rhodothermia; order Balneolales; family Balneolaceae; genus HXMU1420-13. The sequence goes on along the minus strand of JAKSCW010000317.1, from coordinate 480 downwards.
ACCGCTGCCCAGTGCGATACATGGGATATTCGGAGTCCAGAATAAGTTCGGTCGTTACTGGAGTGCTAACATCGAGTTTTACTACAAATACCACCAAAACATACCTGTTTCAAGATGGGAACCAATCGCTCAATTAGAGATAGAAACAGCATTAGCTGAGTCGGATAATTATGGATTTGATGCAAGTGTCAGGTATCAATCACCTAAAACATTCATTTACTTGGGATATGGTTGGTCACTATCTGAATATTCTGTGGGTATAGAGGACGTTGGTGCCTGGACTAGTGGAGATATTTTTCGGTATAACCCTCCTCATGACCAGCGGCATAAACTCAATACAACTATGAGTTTCGAATTTTTAAGTATTACTGCTAGCGCAAATTGGGAACTTGGGAGTGGTCTTCCATATACACAGGTGATAGGATTCGACCTATATTTACCCACTTCATTTTACCCTACTGAGTTCGCAGGGTTAGCCCG
>JAKSCW010000508.1 GCA_022360375.1 Balneolales bacterium | reverse complement strand
TTGGATTCACATTCCCTTGTAATGATTGAATATCCATAAAGGCCTCAATCATCCCGGTAACCGTTCCCGTAAAACCAAGCAATGGTGCCACACCTGCGATCGTTGCCAGCCAGTTCATTCTTTTTTCCAGGAAGAAGATTTCTTTCTTACCGGCGTTGTCAATTGCATCCTCGATATCCCGGATAGGACGCCCCAGTCGTTTAATCCCGGCTTTGATAATCCGGGCAAGAGGTTTGTCGAACTGATCGCAATAATCCATGGCATCGACCTGCCTGCCTGATTTCAACATTCCTTCAACATTTCCTAAAAACCGGTCTGTTTCTGTATGAGACCTGGTAATGGCACTCCAGCGTTCAATAATTACATAAATTGAAATGAGTAGTAATAAAAAGATGGGAATCATCAGGATTCCACCTTCTACCATCAAATCAAAAAAGGTAATGGTTTCAGGTTCTATGGAAAGTGCTAGTGAATCATTTACTGCCGGGGTTTGAAAAAGAAATAGCAGAGGGTTCATGTAGATGATTAATTAATTTTTTTGATGAAATAGTTCTCTGGGATTACGTCTAAAATATCTTCTGCAGCTACTGCAGCATCATATAAGGAAGCAAATTGCCCAATACTTACTCGCCATAAAGTACCATACTGCTCTGACTGAAAAGGGGTAAGTAACGCTCGGTAACCATCTTCCATTAAGCTTTGATGTTCATTAATCGCATTTTGCTGGTTGCTCAAAGAATATATAACAATGGTATACCCATCGTTTCCTGCCTCTGATGGCAAACCATTTAATCCATACTTCACATCACCATCAAAACGTTGAACAGGTGCTTCCTGCTGTACTGGAACTTCGGTTACTGCTTCTTGTTCCGGTTCCTCCGTCACCGGCTCCTCAGTTTCAGTAGAAACTTCCATGGGTGGTGGTGTTTGTGGTTGCGGCTGCTGAGATACTGCAGGAGTAGTGTTTTGAACTGGCGCTGGATTTTGTACCGGAGCCGTATTGGCTGCTTGTTGCGGAGTAATATATGGGATAGTAACGATGTTGAAATAGCCTAATGCAAAAACAGCTGAACCAGTAACAACCAGCATCAGAACAATCCAAAGCCAAAGGGGGGCTGGTTCCTGGTTGGGTTTCTTCTCGGGGGTTTTTTTCTTCTCTTTTTTGGGCTTTTCTTCCTTTTCCTGTATGGTTTCGCTCTGTTCGGTTTTTGGCCTGGAAGAAAGATTAGTGATCACAGGAATAATTTCTTCCTGGGAATCTGAAAGCTCAGCTTCTTCAGTAGTTTCAAAAGGATCGTCAAAGTCAGGATCATCCTCAAGTTGTTCCAGGATTGAAGCCTCCAAATCAACCTCTTCTTCAATCTCAGTTTCTTCTTCAATTTCATCTTCAGCAAGTACTTCTTGCTCATCAGATTCTTCTTCTACCGCTTCCTGTTCTTCCTCAACGGGTTCCTCCTGTGCATCAAGCTCCAGGAAGGGATCCTCGTCATCGTCTTCCAAACCGGCGTTCAGTATATCTTCAGAAACAACCTGTGGATTTTCCACCTCATCTTCATCTCCCATCAATGATGAAAGTTCCGCCTGCAAATTATCGCCTGAAGTAACTGTATCCTCGTTTTCCTGATCTTCTCCAAATACATCGCCAAAACCATCGAATTCAGCCTTTTCTTCGATTCCTTCTTCTTCATTAACAGGTGGTTCATATTCCTGCCCCATTAAACTCGCGAATAACCGATCCGCACTTTCATCTTCTTTATGAGCTTCTACTCCCCACGCATCCGGCCCTGGTGTTTCTTCATCATCACCCTCTGAATCATGCCCGGATTTCTCGTCTATTTCAGTATTCAATTGGTCCAGGTCATCAATCAACCCCTCAAATGTGGAGGAATCAGCTACTTTTTCCTCCATTTCAAGCCCTGCAAATGGATCTGTTTCTTCTTCATCTTCTTCAATAAGTGCAGAAGCGGCATCATCAAGTTCGATGGGCTCCATTCCAACATATTTGAAGTTTATTTCCGTTTCCAGTTCCTTGGAGGGAATGAACATGATTCTGTTTCCAATCCCGCTAAAAATTCCAAACCCTTCTATTTCATAGGCATCCTGATCTGTTACTGCCTGTCTGATTTCTTTAATTAATTCAGCCAGCTGTTTCTCTACTTTTTCACGGTCTAACCCGGAGGCTTCCACTACTAATTCCAGAAACTGGTTGGTATCCAAATGCATACTAGTTCTCCTCCGGAGTGAATTCAATGGCATCTCTTGGAGGCATCATCACGGTTTTTCCATCTGCTCTTTTTTCCTGGTGTTGGCTATGATGCACCGGCTTAAAGATTCCCAGCTCTGAAATCTCCACCGAGTTTTTCATGATAATTTGATCACGAATTACAATCCCAAATGCTTGTAAAAAATCTTTCGTCATAGCTATAGCTTTATAGTTAACCCTCCAAAAATCTGAAATGGTCGTTCTTCGTAACCGTCCCAAACTTCATAATTTTGCCCCAATATATTCAATGCTTTTAAATATAGCCCAAAACGTGCATTAATTTGATACTCAGCACCTGCATTCACCAATATAAATCCATCTAACTCCTCATTAACAGAAGGTGCCTCCCTGTTTCCAATATAATCGGCCCAGCTGGTCAAGGTGAGTTCAGAAATCGGGCGATAGGACAAAGCCCCTTTCAATCCCAATCTCTCTTCGTAGGGGATATCCCCTCCATCATCCAGGCTATGAGCCCGTGCATAAAATCGGGCATCAAACCAAAACGTTTCCGGAACCAGCTGTTGGGTAATTCCACCATATAGTTCAAAAATCGATGCTTTATCATAGTTTATGTTATAAAAAAGCTGGTATTCTTCCCCAATTCTTTCTTCAGTACCTCTATCGTAATAGGCGTAGTTCTTGGTAATCTGGTAGCTTAAACCACCAAAAATTCGATTTCCTTCCAGCGCTGAAAGTTCAACCTGACCGAAAATACCAGATGTATAATTATGGCGAAGTGTATCTGATGTGGTAAGAAACCGGTTTGTTTGGTGATGATCTTGTATAGTTTTTAGTCCCGGAGCTCCTGAAATTCCGCCACTGATAGCAAGTGCATCTTTCAGATTATATTTCACTGTTACTTCAGGCGCCAGGTAAATCCGGTCCGAAAAACCATCTGAAGCATAAGAGAGCCCGGCATTTGCTGAAACGTGCAGATTGAAATTGATCATTTTTTTGTATTTGCCATAAGCCGTAGCGATTGCCCATGATTGCCCGTTTATTGTATTGGAATCATAGGCTCCGCCTTCCACGGTACCACCTGCAGAAAAAGTTTCGTAAATGCGATTTCCGGGCCAGTACGTTTCGAATTCCCCGGAAAAATACGTTTCACTGTTTGTTCCGGTAAAATCAGTAGCACCTGCTTCTAAATCACTTCCAAAAGAGCTTCCCGACAGAGACAGCTTCCAGCCTTGAAGTGCATTTTTTGTTTTCTCTGCAGTTACTTTCCCACCAAAACCGGTATAGTTTTTATTGGCCGTCTCAGTCATTGCATCCTGGTAAATATCTGCCAGGTTGTACATGCGGTTAAAATCACTGAGGAACCCAAGGCCAACGGTGGTTTTAATCCCGTTTTCCAGGTTCGAATTCAGCTGGACGTCCCCATCGAAATACCGGAAGCTGCTTAAATTATCGCCATCCAAATGCCCGTCTGTGGAACGGAAATCAAAATTCCCGGAAACCGAATTTGCCCTATTCAAATCCCGGAAAAAGAATACTTCTGCTTCGGGTGAAACGAAGTTACCGATTCCGGCTTTGCCGTAAACATTTCCCCTAAGGGGAGTCTGGATAATTGTCTTTGCCGGGGGCACTGGCCGGTCAAGCTGAGTAATCGCAATACTGGCTACCGCTTCATCTTTAGTCTCCATAAACGGCATTCGGTTTGGATCAACCTGGAATACTCTCGGTTTTGGGTTGAAGCCCAAAATCGGTTGGCGTCTCAGTCCCGGAAACCGCGCCCTGAATTCGCTACGGATTTCAATGTCTTGCGGGTTAATTTCAGGAAGCAGGGAGTTTTGGGGGTCACTCCCCCCGGTTTGAGCCATACTCTCAACACTTATGCATAGCAAAAATAAAAGAATCGGTAATACTCGGGGCGTCATTGTAAGATGTGTTTGCTGAAGGTAACGATTTTTTGCCAGAAGGACTTAGCCGAACTAACGAAAAATAGGTACTCTGAGTATGGGAGAAGGTTCCATATTGAGAATTGTGTTCCCAGCTTTTCCCTCGTTCCAATGCTCTGCGTTGGAGCGAGATAATGGGTGTAGATCAAAAAACCACACTTGTTCCAATGCTGGGCGTTGAAACGAAACAGATTCCGCTGTAAGGAACCAAAAATAAACGACTCTTAACAGTATGGGACGCAGTAGATATAAAATTCACGAAAGAGAATACCCGTACTTCATTACTTCGAGTATTATTGGGCATTACCCACTTTTTAAAAGTATCAAAGCAGTTCAAATCATCACCGATTCTCTAAATTTTTTAGTTTACCGGAAAGAAGTATTGCTCTTTGCTTATGTGATAATGCCAGATCATATCCATCTAATTTGTAGTGGAAAAGAATTGAGTAAAAAAATCGCTGAGTTTAAATCCTTTACAGCTCGATCTATTATCAACCATCTGAAAAAACAGAATGAATTAGGTGCGTTAAACCATTTCAAAAATTCGAAACTAAAGCATAAAGCGGATCGGGAATTTCAGGTTTGGACGGAAGGATTTCATCCAAAACAAATTATTGATGAGAAAATGATAGTCCAAAAAATAGAATACATTCATTATAACCCGGTTCGGGCTGGGTTAGTAAAAAAAGCTTTGGATTGGGAATTTTCTTCTGCCCGATTTTATGAGGGATTCGAGTCGCTTATTAGTTTGACCAACTTTAGAGATATGGACGCTCCGACGCAGAGCATCGGAGCGAGATAATGGGTGTAGATCAAAAAACCACACTTGTTCCGATGCTGCGCGTTGGAACGAAACAGATTCCGCTGTAAGGAACCAAAGAAAAAAAACTTTGGATTGGGAGTTTTCTTCTGCCCGATTTTATGAGGGATTCGAGTCGGCTATTCGTTTGACCAACTTTAGAGATATGGACGCTCCGATGCTCTGCGTTGGAACGAAACAGATTCCGCTGTAAGAAACCAAAAATAAACGACTCTTAACAGTATGGGACGCAGTAGATTTAAAATTCACGAAAGAGAATACCCGTACTTCATTACTTCGAG
>JAKSCW010000106.1 GCA_022360375.1 Balneolales bacterium | reverse complement strand
GGTAACCCCGGGCGAGCCGGTATTGGTAAGCTTCTGGGTGAAATATGATAATGTCACCTATCCCGACAGCATCGGAAAGGGAGACAACAACATCGGTATGACTGCACTCTGGTACAATAACCTGGAAGGCGGGGCTGCCGGATGGGGAGAAATCGGTGGGTTGGATATACGATTGAACGGAGACTACAACCCGAATGTAATCCCGTTAGCCGAACGTGTGGAGGAATCCGGGTGGACACAATATGCCTTTGTGGTATACCCCGCAGATGATGCCGTAGGCATGGAACTGCGTCTGCGTTACTGGCATGCCTTCGAAGGCGTTACCTACTGGGATGATGTAAGTATCACAAATATTAGTGAAGTAGTAATGGGTACATTCATTACAGAAGACTTCACTACCGATGATCATCCAAAGGGTATCCATTTGCTTCAGAATTACCCAAATCCATTTAATCCGTCTACAAAGATTTCTTTCCGACTGGATAATGCTGAAACGGTAAACCTGAATGTGTTCAATATATTGGGCCAGAGAGTGGCAACAGTGATATCTAATACCAGAATGAGCAGTGGTCTTCATACTTTTGAATTCGATGCCAGAAACTTGCCAAGTGGTATTTATATATATCAATTGAGCACTGAAAGCTTTACAGAATTAAGAAGAATGACTCTCATTAAGTAAAAGAAATACTTTCGATTGAATCCGGGAGGAATCCCGGATTCAATATTCACTCAACATCTTTTGCTTCCGCAATGCATAACACTTTTTCAGTCCTCCTATTATTGATAGCGTTCATCTTTGGAAATGAACTTGTTACAGCAGGTACCACTGGAAAAATTGTTGGTACCATCACAGATGCTGAGACCGGTGAACCTCTTCCGGGAGTGAATGTTGCAATTATTGGCACCCAGCAAGGAGCAATTACCGACCTGGAAGGCTATTATGTGATTTTGAATGTTACCCCTGGTGAATATGAACTGCGAGCATCCTTTTTAGGATTTGGAACACAGATTATTCAACAGGTACGTGTAAGAATCAATCAAACAACTACTATTGATTTTTCCCTAAGCGAAACGGTTATCGAAGGGCAGGAAATTACAGTAGTAGCCGAACGCCCTATCATACAACGCGACCTCACCTCGTCTAAAGCAACCATTTCCTCAAGGGATATCGAATTGCTTCCTGTAGAGAATTTTAACGAGGTGGTAAATCTGCAGGCTGGAGTGGTAAATGGTCATTTCAGAGGCGGACGCCTGGGTGAAGTAGCCTATCTGGTGGATGGTATTCCGATTAATGACTCTTTCGATAATTCCTTTGCGTACCAGGTAGAAAACAATGCCATTCAGGAGGTAGAGGTAATTTCCGGCACTTTTAATGCGGAATTTGGCCAGGCCCAATCCGGAGTTGTAAACATAGTTACCAAAGATGGAGGAACAAGTTATGAGGGCAATTTTTCGGCTTACACAGGTGACTATTTAACTACCAGGACTGGCGATTTTCAAAATACCAACCAGATTAACCCGGCCGATATTTACGATATTCAGGGATCATTGAGCGGCCCGGTTCCCGGGATGAAACAAAAATTAAACTTCTTTATTTCGGGAAGAAGAATCTATGACGAAGGATATCTATACGGGAGAGAAATAGTACGTCCATTGGGGCAAAGTGATGAGGAAGGTGAATTTGTTCAGATCGACGGTAGAACCGTTTACGTACCTCAGCTTGGCGATAGTTCATACCAGGCAATGGGATGGAGCGAACAGAATACCATTCAGCTTAAATTGAGTACTCCGCATATCAGGGGAAATAAACTTTCCTTAACTGCACTGTACCAGTCTGACATGGGGCAAAACTATACCCATTTGTACCAATACAACCCAGACGGTATCCCTACTAACTATGGGGAATCGATCACTTTTAACCTGGTAAATAACTATACGTTTAGCGCCAAAACGTTTATGAACGTGAGAGCCGCATACTTCATCAACGGAAGTAAATCATATGTATATGAAGACCCCCTGGATACCCGTTACCCCCGGGATGATGCCCGCAATTTTTTGGGAGGGAATTTCTCATTCTACAGAGGGGGAACCGTTATGGATTATGTAGACCGTGAGACCCGTACTCTTGTATCCGGATTGGATGTTACCAGCCAGGTGAACCGGGAGCATATGATCAAAACAGGAATTCAATTAAAACTTCATCAAATAGAGTTTCGTGAATTTGAAATCCAGAACAATTCCTCAACCGGTTTCCAACCAGCAATCCCACCTCAGGGAACTCCTGACCATGTTTATTACAATGAACTACCCATCGAAATCAGCGCCTACGCTCAAGATAAACTTGAATTCGAAGATCTTATAGTAAATATCGGCCTGCGTTTCGATTATTTTGATGCGAATAGTGAAATTCCATCCGATTATACACGCCCCACTACTTCAGAGCGGGTTAAAACAGATCCGAACTGGCAGCTTTCGCCCCGTTTTGGTTTAGCCTATCCGATTACTGAAACAGGCGTTGTCCATGTTTCTTATGGGCATTTCTTCCAGATTCCGGCTTTTCAATATTTATACACAAATCCTGACTTCACTTATGACCCTGAATCGGGCCTCGGGCGTGTATTCGGAAATCCAAACCTTAAGCCGCAACAAACCATTTCTTATGAAATAGGATTACAACAAGGGTTCAATGACATACTCTCGGTCAAGCTAACGGCCTTCTATAAAAATATTCGAAATCTGCTTGGAACCCGGATCGAAACTATTACACCTGGGGGAGAAGAACCTTTTCCACTTTCAAGGTATGGAAGGTTTATTAACACTGATTATGGGCAAACCAAAGGCCTGGTCCTGGACATTGAGCGCAGAATGACTAATAATTTTAGCCTCAATATCAATTACGCCTATCAAATTGCGATGGGTAACGCCAGTGATCCTCAAGCGCGGTTACTGGATGAACAAGCTGGTGTAGAAACTGAAAAACAGCTTGTACCCTTAGATTGGGATCGTCGCCATCAACTAAATACCACATTCAGCCTGCTTACCCAAACCGATTGGGTATTAACAGTATTGGGTTCCCTGGGCTCGGGATTCCCTTACACCCCTTCCAGGGCAAATGAACGTATAGGAATTGAGAACTCAGATCGAAAACCAATGTTTCTCAATTTCGACTTGTACGCATCGAAGGGCTTTGTAGTGGCTGGTCAAAATGCCAGTTTTTTTGCCCGTGTTTTCAATGTTCTTGATTTACAAAATGAAATTCAGGTATATACCGATACGGGAAGAGCCTTCCCTAACCTAAGGTTTCAAACAGGCGAGCCGCAAGGGCTAAATACCAAAGAGGAATTCTTATTCCGTCCTGACTATTACTCGGCACCAAGAAGACTGAGCATTGGATTTACCATAAGTTTTTAAAAGGAATTCATTCATCTATGCATGCACATTCATTCATAAAAAAACTAACCATAGGTTGTATTGTGATTACGTTTTTGCCGTTTGTTTCTGCACGCGCGCAAAGCGACTCCGACAACGGAAGTAACCGATGGACGCAATGGGGTGTAATGGATGGAAATCGCGTTCGTACATTGTATGCCAATCATGGAGAAATCTCACGCTGGCCGGATCAACCTTCCGGGGAATGGCCTAAGGGAAGCGGACACTCGTACGTAGATGGAGTGGCCTTTATCGTAACGGCTAAAACAAGAGATAGCCAGGGTAATGTTATCACTCCGATGAGTACAAACTACAGGGAGTTTATTGATTTGGATCCTATCACTAAAATTCCGTGGGGATTTGCACCCTTATCAGGGTACTCCAATCCTTTACAAGACTCTCCTGCACGAAGTGATGATGATGCTACATGGCCTGAAATATGGCCTGACCGGCCTATAGATTGGGCCGGGCAATGGAATGGATGGTTTGGAAAAGGAATATTCAATGCCGATGTAGAAACCTATTTCGTGTTTGATGATGCAGAAGATCGGGAATGGATCCAGGAACCACATCAATTCTATCCCTGCGAGGGTGATACCACACGAGGGGGCCTTGGATTAGAGGTTAAAGCACGGGGCTTTCAATGGAATCATCCATTGGCACAAGACGTAATATTTTGGTTGTATGAAATAACCAACGAATGCGACGTTGACTATGAGGAGGTATATTTTTCGCAATATATCGATTGGGGGATTGGGGGGACCGACGACTCCGGTGACGATGAAGGAGCTTATGATGCCCAATTGGATATTGCTTTTGCCTGGGATTATGATGGCGTTGGATCTCCCGGGCTTTGGGGACCCGTTGGAACCGCGGGTTATGCTTTTTTAGAATCCCCTGGAAACTTCACAGACAACAGAGACAATGACGATGATGGAATAACGGATGAACGCAGGGAAAGCGGTGCCGGAGAACTAATCGAAGGTCAGTCAGCCATCGAAACTTATGTCCAAAACAACTACGACCTCGCTAAGTTTGAAGAATTCTACCTCTCCCTTGACCAAATGCCTGCCTACGAAACCGGAAAATGGTGGACCGGAGATGAAGACATGGATTGGGTTACCTTTACTGATTTGAATGAAAATGGTTTTTGGGACACCGGGGAACCCCTTAATGACGATGTGGGAATAGACGGCCTTGGCCCAAACAGTCCAAATTATCCCGGTATTGATGAAGGAGAAGGAAATGGAATGCCGGATGCCGGAGAACCCAATATTGATGGACTGGATAAAGATGAATCCGATCAAATCGGATTAACAGGATTCCAGGTATTTGATGTACATCGATATCAATTAATAGACGATGAACAAAATTTTGAACTGTTCGCTGAAGCTCTTCCACCATTAGATGATATTGTATTGGAAGGAGGCCGTAATCTGGGCATGTTCTTCTCTTCTGGCTCGTTTCCTCTGAGAGCCGGCCAAACGGAGCGCTTTTCCATGGCTCTTCTTTTTGCTGAAAGAGACTTTAATGATCCCACTGATATTTCAAATTCTTCTTTAGCCCGAAAGAAGGAAACAGTACAGCAAATTTACAACGCCGATTATCAGTTTGCGCGGCCACCTGATAAATCAACTCTTACTGCTATAGCCGGAGATGGATTGGTCACGCTCTACTGGGATAAAAAAGCAGAAAATTCTTACGACCCGTTCTTAGATGAATACGATTTCGAGGGGTATATGATTTACCGGTCTACGGAACCAAATTTTGAGGAAAACCTGCTCATTACTGATGCTTTTGGGAATACCATCTACCAAAAACCACTTGCTCAGTTCGACCTGAAAAATGATATTGAAGGGCTGCACCCTGTGGCCGTAAATGGGGTACAATTCAACCTTGGAAATGATACAGGTCTTAGACATAGCTATATCGACCGGGACGTAACAAACGGCAGAACGTATTACTACGCACTGGTTGCATACGACCGGGGATTGGTAGAGCGGGACGAGAATGGAAACATTGTGGTTGGTGATGATGGAGCAGTACGTGGTATTTCCCCTAGTACAACATCGGCCGTTATAAAAAATGACGTAGCCGGAAATGTAAGTGTGGATATCAATACTGCGGTAGTTACCCCCAGGGCACCTGCAGCAGGTTATGTTTCCCCGGAAGTAGAAGTTTTGGATAATAACCTGAACAGTACCGCAGCCCTATCCATCGAAGTATTATCCCAAAGCGCGATTATAGATGGTAAAGAATATGAATTAACATTTACCAACGATTCCACCTGGCAAACAAATATTAACCCCGACGTAACACTTGTTGCTACTGAAACTTCCGAAACCTTGTTTGAAGGAACGTTGCAAGAAGGCGTGTTAGTAACCCCATTAATTGACGGTTTCTCTGTAGATATTGAAGGCCCGCAAAGCATCGGAGTAATTGATACCAGTGTGGTACTTTCGGAAGAAGGGGGAAATTATACTCCCGTTATTACACCAGCCTCGGAAAACAGTCTCTTTGCCTCCCGGTATATTCCGTATCCAGCTGATTTTGAGGTACACTTTACCGAAGAAATAAGCGACACTTCAATGAGAGTTGCATTTGGGATGCAGGAAATTCCAGCCCCTTTCTTTATTGAGAATACCATTACAGGAAACAAGGAACGATTTTCTATCATTGAAGATGTAGATGGACTTAATAATGGTTTGTACGACCATGGAGAACTGATAGTAATTATCATGGGAACTGAACCAGGTACTGAACCCCAGTTTGCAGGCGGAAATTGGCGGGCCAGCTGGGCGATTCGACTTGTTCCACCGGATCCTGAACTCCAGCCTGACCTTACTCCCGAGCCTCCCGAGCCTGGATCCAGCCTGAGTTTCGCCGTTGATAAACCCCTCAGCAGTAACGACCGGTATCGTTTTAGAATGCTTGGAGGCAGCCTGGACCTTGCCAAAGCAAATGATGAACTGGATGACATTATGGTAGTACCTAACCCATATGTGGCAACCAGCAATTTTGAGCCGGCTAATACATACCGCTCTGGGAGGGGAGAACGCAGAATTTATTTCATGAACCTCCCTGCAAAATGCACCATTCGTATTTATACCGTTACCGGGCAACTTGTTCAAACCCTGCACCACAACTCAACGATTGATGACGGGCAAAAGTCATGGGATTTGGTTACCAAAGACGGAATGAATCTGGCATATGGTGTTTACCTGTTCCATGTAAAAGCGGAAGGAGTAGGAGAAAAAGTAGGACGCTTTGCGGTAATAAAATGACAACACTATGAACAACCAAAACAAACGATTCTTTATGTTCATACTCTGGATAGTGTTATTAACTATTCCTTCTTCTCCGCTTGCGCAAAATGTTTCCAAAGTGGGTACCACCGCCGCTGATTTTCTGCAAATTGGAGCCGGAGCCCGCGCCGTTGGCATGGGAGGGGCTTATGTTGCCGAAGCGAATGATGTGTCTTCCCTGAGGTGGAACCCGGCTGGGGCGGCCAATATTACTGGCAATGAGCTATTGGCATCACACAGTGCATGGGTTGCTGACCTGGACTATAATTTCCTGGGAATAGTAATGAGTTTTGAAAACTTTGGGAATGTCGGGGTTTCCCTAACAATGCTGAGTGTGCCTGAAATGCTGGTTCGAACCGAAGATTTCCAGGACGGAAACGGCGAAACTTTTGACGCGGCTGACCTTGCATTTGGCGTTACATATGCAAATTCTGTGGGCTCCCGTTTCAAGGTTGGTGGAACAGTTAAAATTATACAACAAAGAATTT
>JAKSCW010000109.1 GCA_022360375.1 Balneolales bacterium | reverse complement strand
AAGAACTACTTCTACAATGGGTATGAATACAGATTCTTTGTTCTTTGTAATGGAAGCAGATTCGGCACAAGAAGTAACAGGTGGTGATAACAGAGGTTCGGGAGAAGGTGAGTTTAAGTATGATGTTACCACCCAGGCCATGCCTTTCGTACTTACTTTTGAAGGACTCGATTTCAATGGTTTCAATGGGATGGATACCCTTACTACAGATGATACTTCCGATGATGTTACTGCTATGCACATTCATAACGCAGCGAGCGGAGCAGATGGTGCGATAATTTTTGACATCCTAAATGATGGGGACACTATTGTTGAAACTAATGATGATGGCGTTACAACCGTTTCAGGCACTTGGAACGAAGCCGATGCTTCTTTTGCCGCTTTTTTGACTGAAATGCAGGATGCCCTTTTTGAAGAGGAAATTTCACTATATGTAAACGTACATACCGTTGGACAAGCATCTGGCGCTATTCGTGGACAATTGGTTGCTGATCCAATGTTCGATGAGCTTTACTCCTATGGTGCCCGTTCATTCTCAGTTTGGGATGGAACAACTGGTGCTCTTATTTGGGATAGCGGTAGCGAGTTTGAGGATAAACTGGCGGAATACCTTCCAAACGATTTCAATTCAACAAACTCGGAAAACGATTCTTTCGATAACAGATCAGATGACAAAGGACCAGAACCTGAAGCAATTACTGTTGCTGAAATAGGTGGGAATTTCTATGCTTTAATTGGCCTTGAGCGTATTGGTGGTGTGATGGTTTATAATATTAATGACCCTTCTGCACCTGAATATGTTTCTTACGTAAATCCCAGAAACTTTGACGAACTCGATTTTAATGAAGATACGATCGAGGAATTGGATGATGCAGATAATATCGCGGCAATCGCATCTATTATGGAATCAACCGTTGCCTCCGGACCTGAAAGCATCACTTTCATTAAGCAAGGAGCCAGCCCGATTGGGTACCCGTTAGCCGTTGTAAGCAACGAAGTAACCGGCTCAATTACTGTACATGCCGTTGATTTTGAATCGGAAGCTGCTCCACTTTTCTTTTCTGAATATGCTGATGGAGACGGTGGAAACAACAAATACCTTGAGCTTTATAACCCAACAGATGAGGATGTTGCTCTTGTCGATTATGCCATCGCCAGAGTATCAAATGCTCCTTCTGTTCCCGGAGATTATGAAGAATGGGAGGTTTTTGCAGCTACTGATACGATAAGAGCGAATAGTACTTTTT
>JAKSCW010000115.1 GCA_022360375.1 Balneolales bacterium | reverse complement strand
GCTCAGTGCAACGCTCGATGAAACTTCTTTTTCTGGATAAAGCAGAGCTTTTACATGACGATCCCTTGAAAGAACTTCGAACAACAAGAGATTCATATCAATTTCCTTCAGTAATTCGATTGCGTAGCTATATTCGAATTCCTTATACCAAAGTAGTGCTTTCAAGAAGGAATATTATGCGCAGAGATAATTTCACATGCCAATATTGTGGGAAAAAATCTGATTTGACAATTGATCATGTACTCCCAAAAAGCAGGGGTGGAAAAGATGTTTGGGAGAACCTGGCAACAGCTTGCGAAAAATGCAATGTAAAGAAAGGCAATAAAACTCCGACTGAAGCGGATATGCCTCTTCGCAAAAAACCATACCGTCCGGTACCGATTACTTTTTTCAGGGATTATAATGGAAATGTTCAGGAACCCTGGAAACCTTACTTATATATGACTTAATCTTCTGTTACTCTGTACCTGGCTTGAACAAGGCCAGAATTATATGCGTTAACTGCATGCATAATGCGCTTGTCCTTTTCAAGGCTGTGAAAGAGAGGAATTCTACTTCCGATTAGCACCGGACATTTAATCATAATAGGTTTTTTGTGAAATGATTTGTTCCTTAGAATCAAAAGGACGGTATGAAATCATTCTTAGCTTCATTATTTATTGTTAGTGCTTTGTCAGTAAATGTTTTGTCCCAGGTGAATATCATATTTGATACTGACTTTGGCGGTGATGCGGATGATTTGGGGGCACTGGCAATGATTCATGCTTACATAGACGAGGGTAAAGTAAATTTGCTCGGGGTAATGAGTTGGTCAACCGAACAGTATGCAGTTTCAGGAATCGATGCGGTAAATACATTTTATGGGCGTAGCGATATCCCAATTGGGATGAGGAATTCAGGGGTGTATCATGAGCCCTGGAATCATAGCAAAGCAATTACAGATGTACATCCTTTTGGACAAACTCCGGAAAGTGTACAGGATGCTACTTCCTTATATCGAAAAATATTGAGTGAAGCCGAAAACGAGAGTGTGGTAATTGTTACGGTTGGCCCATTGGCAAATATCTTATATCTGCTTGACTCAGAAGGGGATAAATATTCGGACCTGACCGGATCCGTATTGGTTCAACAAAAAGTGAAAGAATTTGTGATCATGGGAGGTCAATATCCTGAAGGAGAATGGGAATGGAACTTTAGTGGGAATATGCCTGGAGTTACAAAAGAAGTTATTGGCCAACTTAAAACTCCGATCACTTTCCTGGGCTATGAAGTTGGCTTAGTGATTAAAACCGGCGAGGTTTTTAATTCTATAAATTCTCAGCATCCGTTGTATTTGGGATATATGCACTTCAGCGAAAACGCCCCGTGGGTAAAAGATAATTTTAAAGGTGAAATTTTGGACAATGCAAGTTACGATCAAACCGCCATACTATATGCTGCGGAAGGAGGAGTTGGTACCTACTGGGAGCGGATTGAAAACGGGGTTTGTATTCCTGATGAAGAAGGAGGAAATATTTGGGTACACAAAGAAGGTTCTGCTCATAGTTATCTCAGGCTGTTGGCGGAACCCGAGGTAATTGCTGAGATGATAGAAACGAAAATGCTTAACCAAAAATGATATGAAGCACCTGGTTCTATTTGTGGTAATAGTAGTGCTGGCCCAGGAAGTTGAAGCACAGAAATTAGGTTTTTTTGATTTGGAAACTGATTTCCTGATTGCGAATTATGATAGCAAACCCGACGTAGATGATCTCCAATCTGTAGCTGCATTTGCTACCATGCTTCGGGACAACCGTTTCAGTGAACTGCAGTACATGGCCGTTGCCGGGGCCTATGGAACACAGGATGGTGACTTTATTGAAGCAGACAAATTATTCGATATGGCTTTTGGGGAACGCTGGGTAGACGCACATTCTGGAAAAAAAGAAGCCCTCGAACGTTTACTGCCACAATCTTTGAAGATACTGAACAACGGAGGGGAGATCTGGATAGCAGATGCCGGGCAATCAGATATAAGTGCAGATTTATTAACGTTGATTCGGGAAGAGATTCCGTTTTCCGAAACCAAAGCCCGGGTCCATTTAGTACAGCATAGTTTTTGGAATGAAAGCGTTACTACCCCTGAAAAATTTGAATATGTGAGGGAGCAACTAAATTATATAAAAATCCCCGATGGAAATGGGGAAGGAAACGGAACACCAGGCTTTAGAACTGAAGACGGAACCTGGTGGGAAACAGTACTGGCCGATGAAGATGTTGGAGCGATTTGGGAAGAAGCAAAGCGACTTTCAGACGCGTATAATATTGTAGCCGGCTATAATAACGAAGCCGTTGGAGCAGGAGGGTTTGACTTTTCAGACACTTCCGAACTTTGTTGGATTTTCGGGTTCGAACAGCTGGTTGGTGTGAATGATTTCTTTAAGGAATTTCTGGGCTCTGATTAGTACCAGAATAAAAGGATAAGAAATTGTGGGTATAACGAACCGGCGTTTAAGCAGTTCAGATGTTCGTTTTTAGTTGAAGTAACAGATTAATTTATT
>JAKSCW010000117.1 GCA_022360375.1 Balneolales bacterium | reverse complement strand
GCTATTTGATACATGTATGGCGGCGAACTCATCGATATGGCTAAAACCTACATTTCTGAATTTAAACCCAAATATTGAAACACTATCTGCTGCTATTTTCAATATGCTCCCCTTCTGCTGGCCATCAATTACAGGGTAGTGTAGTCCTTTCAGAGTGATGGGCTTATCGATGAGGATATCAAATTCGAAATACTCTCCCTCATTTACATACACCGTATCATGAGCATTTGCCACGGAGATAGCCTCAGAAATACTTGTCAGCGAACAGCTACCACATACTTTTACACTTTGAGCATGAAGAACAAAGGGATTAATCAACAACATAAATACCGCTATGATCATATCCCTGACGTTCATGATGAATTAATTTCCTTTACCCAGTATTTCCTGGCGAATCTCTTCCCAGGTATAAGACGTTCCTCCCTTTTCCTGCTTCAGGGCATCCAGTTGTTCCAGACTAGAAAAAGCAGAAAGATTGGCGCCCATTGGACTGGGAATCCTGTCGCTTACAAGATACATGGCTTCCCCGGCATCTATCAAAGACCCTGGATTGGCAAAATCAGCAACCACGAACAAAGCAACTGAATTAGAGTCTTTTGATGCGGTATCCTTAATCAAGCACTCGATAGAGTCGTATTTATATACCTTTCCCTTTTTAGTTACCATCTGGGAAGTATGCTTTCCCTCAACAATTGTCATTTGACAATAATGGCAGGTATCCGTCCCATAGTTAACCTTAGCCGGCTCTATTGAACAGGACACTACTGTACTTAAGCTTAGCAGTGCTATTAGGAATCTACAGTTCATATAGCCTCCTCTTTTTCGTATTTGAGTTCTTCTCCCTTAGAAATGAAATAAGCGAATAAGCTCATGAGTATTCCCGCAAAAAGGAAATACGCTCCTGACATCGGCCTGGATATGGCCGTGAAATTCAGAATCTCTTTTCGGCCTATAAGCGGAGGTTGATATCCTTGTCCTGGTATTTTTATTGCCGCTGTTGGATCCAGGTTATGACCATAGTCATATTCCCAAAGATAAAAATCGTACATGCCTGCCGCTCCAAGAATTATCATTACAATGAACCACGCCAGGTAGAGATTCTTTTTCCCAATAAATCCTATTGCAACCCCGATAAAACTCATTACACCAATAACCCAGGGAAATATTTCAAACTCACGCATATGCTCGGGAATTGGCTTCATTCCTACATAATGGTTCATCAGGTTAATATTCTTTATATCATTTGGGTTATGATCAGTGATTTTATTAATCCAGATATCCATACCTATCGAATCCGGATACTGGGGAGCTTCCAGTGTGATATTCCACATTGGAAGCACAAACAATGCCAATAGAAAAAAAGCGCCTGTTATCATTAAAAGTTTCGACTTTTTCACCAGACTAGTTATTAAAATGTTGACCTTTAAAACGCTCCCCCGGGTAGCTCACCCGGAGGAATCATGTTGATGAACGGGATAGTTATTCCCCATCCAAAGACCAGGACAATTCTATATCCGAATTTCTAGGTGAAACTCTTACATACCCTTGCATCTCCTGGTGCAAAGCAGAACAGAAATCAGTACAATAGAATGGCCATACACCTACTTTTTTAGGTTCCCAAACAAAGGTCTCTGTCTGACCGGGCATGATGAGTAGTTCGGAAGTGTTTGCACCTATCATACTGATTCCATGAGGTACATCGAAATCCTGTTCCAGATTCGTAACATGGAAATACACTCTGTCACCTACTTTGATACCCTCAATATTATCCGGTGCAAAGTGGCTTCGAATGGTACTCATATAAATGTGAACAACATTGCCATCACGTTCTACTCTTGCCTCACTTTCATTCTTGATCGAATAAGGGTGATTATTATCATCCAGTTCATAGAATTTCTTAGATCTTGGAGCAATAAGATCCGCCGGTGCCCCTGCAGCATAATGAGGTTCTCCTACGGTTGGGAAATCAAGTATGAGTTCCATTTTTTCACCAGAAATATCGTACAACTGTGCTGATTGCGTTAACTCCGGGCCTGTAGGTAAGTATCGATCCTTGGTAATTTTATTCATGGCTAATAAATATTTACCAAAAGGTTTTCTTGAGTTTCCACCCGGGATCATTAAATGACCTACTGAGTAATATGTCGGTTTACGGTCCACTACTTCCCAGGTACCTACTTTCCATTTCACTACTTCAGAAGAAATAAAGAATGTGGTATATCCATTTCCTTCTGTATCGAATTCGGTATGAAGAGGGCCTAACCCGGCTTGTTCAACAACACCGGCTACTACATCATCATAATTAAGAATAGGAACACCATACGCTTCTCCATCAAATCTTTCATTTTCAATTGCGTCCAGCATTTTTGTAAATGAATGAGCAGTAAGGGCCGCAGAAAGTTTCCCGCTCCCTATGATATACTCTCCCGTTGGATCAACATCACAACCGTGAGGTGATTTTGGAGTTGGCAAAAAATAGACTAATCCGGGCAATTCAGCTGGGTCTAAGACCTTTACTGTTCTCTTTATTGTAGAAGTAGCCATGTGGGTAGATTCATCATATACATTGTGGGCATATGCAGTCTCCATTTCTCTGAATCTGCCTTGCTGGATATACTCTTCGGCTTTCTTCCAGTTGATTGCAGCAATAAAGTCCTTGTCATTCTGGGAAGCATTGACTTCTAAAAGAGTATTGGCTTCTTCCGTGTTGTATGTGGAAAAGAACATCCAGCCATGGGATTTACCCCTTCCCGGATGCGCGAGGTCATAGTTGAAGCCTGGCATGAGGATCTGGAAATCAAGATTCATTCTCCCCGACTCCTGATCTATACCAATAAATGAAATAGCTCCTTTGAAGTTACTTTTATACTCATCGATAGAAATATCCTGTTGGGGAACAGGCACACTAAAACGAGTTCCTGCAACTACATATTCCGTATTTTCTGTTACAAAAGATGAACTATGATTCCCCGCGCTATTGGGAATTTCGATAATCTCTTCTGTTTCAAAAGTTTCAAGACTTATTCTTGCAATTCTCGGAGTATTGTTTGCATTTATGAATACCCACCGTCCATCAATCTCTCCGTTGGTTTGTGAGATATCGGGATGGTGTGAATCATCCCAGGGTATAAATCCAAAGGTAGTTTCCAGCATAGGTTTTGTTTCTTCATTAAAGCCATATGCCTTTTCTGCATCTACAGAAAAAACCGGTATTACCCGGAATAAACGTCCTGATGGCAAACCATAAACAGATAATTGACCACTGAATCCCCCCGAAACGAAGGCATAGAATTCGTCGTGTTCGCCAGGGGCTACATAAGCTCTTTCAGCAACATTACTGCTCAATGCGCCGCTGCCATTATTTTGTGTTGTACATCCCAATACCGCCATAATGGTAACAAGCAAAATACCAGAGGCGATGAATTTGATTTTCGTTTTCATGACTCAATTATTCTAATAGGTTAAAGATTTAGCTGCCTGGTGGAAGGATCACGCGGTCAACCACATTAATTATTCCGTTGGAGGTGGGCACCGTTGCAATAACTTTTGCCCCCCCTACATACACATCCTCTCCGGTTACTCTGATTTCCAGGTAATCGCCTGTGGCCATATATAGCTTCCTTCCCCGTTCAGCCGACTTTATCAGCGCTTCTTTGTTGTAAGAGCCTGGAGCGGCGTGCAGCGTTAAAATATTGGCTAACTGTTGCTTATTCTCTGGCTTAAGCAAGTTGGAAACCGTGCCCTCAGGCAGGTCAGCAAATGCCTGGTTTACGGGTGCAAAAACTGTTAAGGGACCAGCATTTACTAATACGTGTTCTATCTCCGCGGCCTGTACGGCAGCTACCAGAGTGCTATGATCACTTGACCCTATTGCTACCTGGAGAATGTTTTTATCTGACTCATTGTCGACTACCGATGCTTGTCCTTTTGGGGTATTATCAGGAAGCGTCAGTTCGCTGGTATTTTCCTTTTCTGCGCGCGTGCACGAACACAATGCAAGGAAAAAAACCACGCTTAGTATTTGTATCTTTTTTGTGTTCATAACTATTCCATTTAAAGGGTTCTGAAATATTCTAATACTGCTCTTGCTTCTTCTTCTGTTAAGTTCTGATTAGCCATTGGCGCTCCGTTGTACTCAATAAGTAATTGCCTGGCAACAGGATCCTTTTGCACCATTTCTTCAGGGTTCAAAATCATATTCATAACCCAGGCTGGTGTTCTTCTTTCCAATATCCCGGTTGGGTTTGGGCCTATAAATCTTTTATCTGTTTTGTGACAAGCGGAACATTTGTTTAAAAAGATTTCCCCTCCTCTTTGGGCAAGTTCTTCGTCAATGGTTGGTGGAAGAATCAGCTCTTTGACCGGACCAATTCCATCAGGGTTTTCTTCTGCTGATGTAACTTCTTTATCGGATGCACTTGCAGTCTGTTTGTTTGCTTCTCCATTGCAGGTAATTAGAAAAACAGAAAAAAGAAGCGTTAATAAAGTGGTGGTTGAGTTAGTTAATTTCATATTTAAGAGTATTTTGTCTTATTTATGATTAAAATTTTTATTCCCAGTCGAAATTTCCTACTTCAGATAGTCTCAGGTTCTTGTTCTTCCCTTCTTTTGCTAAATACTCCAACGAGGTGTTCTCCAGCATAGCCTTGATAGATTCCCTTGTTTTCGACCAACTTTCATGCAATGGACAAGGAGTATCTGATCCGCATCCCGGGAGATTTAAAACACATTCGTTTAAAAGATCATCTCCATCTATGGCTACAACAATTTCAATAAATTTTATATCTCCGGCTGGCTTTGATAATCTTACTCCTCCATTTGGGCCTTTGTAAGACTCCATCAGTCCATAAGCCGTAAGTTGTTGAAGAATCTTGGTTAAAAAATGGAAGGAGATTCCCAGCTTTTCACTCATATCTCTTATGGATATATATTCTCCATTTTTCTTAGAAGCCAAAAACAGAGAAGCTCTCAATCCATACACACAAGATTTCGATATCAACATATAAAATATTTAAGACTCTTTTGTCTTAAATACAAATTATACCAAATAAAAGCAACTGAAATTTTCCCGGATTTTAGCCGAATTCAATTTTTTTTGTCATTTCGAAGGAGTGAACGACTGAGAAATCTAAGAATAATCTTTAAAAGCAGTCTTTAGATTTCCCGTTCCACTCTAAATGGCAAAATAAGTATCTGCTTTGATATACTTAATGAATAAAAATAGAACAGAACATTCTATTTCTTATCTAAAACTCCCGTTATTTAAGAACACTATTTAACTATCCTCTAAGTCGGTATCTTTATCCAATGAATTCATCTACCCGCACCAAACCAAACATTCCTATTCTCTATGAAGACAACCATTTGCTGGTGGTTGATAAACCGGCGGGGCTGTTATCTCAGGCTGATCGTTCTAATAACCCGGATGTACTAAAGCTTTGTAAGGAATACATAAAAAAAGAGTACAAGAAACCCGGAAATGTATGGCTTGGCCTTGTACACCGCCTGGATCAACCTGTAAGTGGTGCGATGGTTTTAGCCAAAACATCAAAAGCAGCTTCGCGTCTTTCTGAGCAAGTGCGTACTCATTCCATCAAGAAGACTTATTGGGCATTTGTATACGGAATGACCCCTGCAGGAGAAACGCTGACGCATTTTTTAGAGAAAGATTCCAAAACCAATACTGTGAAAGCGTACAATTCCAGGAAAGGAAAAGCGAAAGAGGCTACGCTTCACTATAACACCATTAAACAGAGCAAAGATTATAGTGTGGTTGAAGTAGATTTGGTTACCGGGCGGCCCCATCAAATTCGGGTTCAGCTTCAGAAAATCGGGCATCCTATCTGGGGAGATTATAAGTACGGCGAGCAAGGCAGTGGTCCCGGAAAAAAATTAGCCCTGCGGTCTATGAAATTAGAATTCAGGCATCCAACTAAGTCAGAAATTCTTACCTTTGCCGCGAAAATTCCTCACCAACAACCCTGGGACAATTTCGATTACTAACCAGCAATGAACATCTCACTCACTGCCGCCTATTTAGCGGTTAAATTTTATGGACTCAGCCGTGATCCCAGGATTTCGTCCGTTTTTCCACCGTTTGTAATCAATTTTTATGAGCAAATGGTACGCTTTTTACCCAGGCACTTAAGCTGGTACCAACGCACCCTTAATGTAGGCTTGCTTAGACGTTTTTTCATCCTCTCAGAAGAATTACTGCTACCCGGCGATTTAATGCACGTGCTTTGCAGAAAGTACTATTTAACAAAAATGGTAGATGAAGCTTTGGAAAAAGGGGTTGAACAGCTAGTGAATTTGGGAGCAGGATTTGATCATTTGGGAGTGTATGCTTCTCAAAAAGGGATTCCGGCATTCGAGTTGGATTATCCCCATATGATTGAGCAAAAACGCCGGTTTCTGGTAAAAGAAGGGTACGAAAACAAACTTATCCATTTGCAGGAAACAGACATAACCAAACAACGGCTTGGAGAAACACTGTTATCCATTGAAGAATTTGACCCCAAGAAACGAACGCTGTTCATTGCAGAAGGTTTTTTTGATTATCTCTCACTCCTGCCCTCAGAACAGGTGTTGGAAGATATCCGGACTATGAACATCCGGAATCAACTAATCAGCACTTTTTTTTCGTTGGATGAACTTCCCTTCATGCACCAAATGTCGTTCAGAGGCGGAGTTTCTTTGGTTGGGGAATCTTTAAAGTTCAAAATTACAAAACCCGAATTTGTTGAATTACTGGAGGAACTTGAATTTGAGCTTGAGGAAGAGCTTAATTCCCTGTTAATGCGAGATGACCTGGTGAAGCGAATGGGTGTAAAGCTCCCGGTTTTGAAGGGATTCTATATCCTGAATTTTTCGGTCAGATCGAACCTGTTCTGATTATCCCGCCAAACTGAAATGATTATTAGCACTTGATCCTGAGGCCTTGTCGTTTCTTTTAAACGTGATCCTGAACGACGCCCCTCCTTCAGATTTTACCTCTATCTTTGAATCAAGTTGTTCCGAATATGAATACACCAGGGTGTTTGCGAGAGTCGGGCTGGAAGCTAAGTCAAAGTTCTCCGGAAGACCGATACCGTTATCTTCCACAATCAAGGTTACAAAACGTCCTTTCTGCTCTAATCCAATGCGGATACACCCTGCTTCCAATCCCTCGAAAGCAAACTCGAATGCATTGGATACCAATTCATTGATGATTAATGCACAGGGAACCGCCTGGTTCAAATTCAAAACCACAGGTTGAACAGAGGTTTGAATTGCAATCGATTTTGTTTGAGTGCGTTTATCATTTTTCAGGGAAACCGCAAAACTATCCAGGTATACATCAAACTGAACCCCTGTAAAATCGCTTTGCTTATACATCTCATCATGAATCAGCGACATCGATTTAATGCGCATATAGTTTTGATACAGTGCCTGCTGAACCTCTATCGATTCCGATTTTAACTCCTCCAGCTGAAGGATGCTTGAAATTACAGCCAGGTTATTTTTTACCCGGTGGTGTACTTCTGACAGCAACACACTTTTCTCATAGAGTATTTTTTCAAGCCTGTTTTGGTACACAATTTCATCAGAAACATTTCGTGCAGCCATGAACCATTTGCCGTGCTGCTTGCTCACGGTTACCTCAAAAAAGCAGTCTTCTCCCTTCCCGTTTATGATATTTGCGAGTGGCTTCACTTTGCCATGCGCGCCTTGTGCATCCCAGGTAAGCACGGATTTCTGAAAACTTTCGTCCGGAAAAACATCATGCAAAAACAAATCGCACGCCTGACCTTCCAGTTCAAAGAAATCTGCAACTTTTTCGCTGTAGCGAAAAATGCGTTTTGAGTAAGAGTCCACAATCAACATCATATCCACCGAGGATTCCAGGAAACTTGTTATGGTTTTCTGCTCCTGTTTCGTTTTCCTGAGCTCAAGCCGGGCTTCCACTTCTTTAGCAAGGATTTTAAGCGCATTAATCTGGGCTTCGGTAAGCTTCCTGGGCTTCGTGTCAACTACACATAATGTTCCCAGGTTGTAGGTATCATCACTTTTAATATTAAACCCGGCATAAAACCGTACACCGGGTTCTCCTGTAACATAGGGGTTTGTTTTGAAGTGAGAATGGTTCGCCGTATCCGGGATTATTAACCCCAGGTCTTCAGCTATGGTATGTTTACAGAAGTATTCGGTAACACTTTTTCCTTGGAGAGCTCCATGTGCGGCTTTCGACCAGGTACGCCCGCCATCCACAAAGTTGATTTGTGCGATGGGAACGTCGCATATTTGAGCGGCAAGGGTAGCTAAATTGTTAAACTCTTCTTCCTCCTTCGTATCAAGAGTATGGTAGTCTGACAATTCTTTACGCCTTCTCTCTTCCCT
>JAKSCW010000118.1 GCA_022360375.1 Balneolales bacterium | reverse complement strand
TTTTATTGAAAGAACAAATTTCGATTACCCAACAGTAAGTGATCAATGGAGAACTTATTACAGCTACACAAGAATGTCCAGGGATCACCCAAACGGGGTGGTTGGGATTTCGGCCATTCGTATTGCAGTACGTGATCTCAAATCAACAAGCGAAGAATTTCAGAAAATGGGATTCGAGGTAATAGAAAAGAATGAAGAAACAGTAAGATACCGACTGGTTAGGAATCAGGAACTCCATTTAATAGCTCCGGGAGATAATGAACAACTCAATGAGTTTCTGGAGAAACGAGGAAACGGCGTATTTGCTGTACGATTTGAAGTAAGCAATCTCGATTCTACTACCCACTTTCTGGAAAGTACTCTTGCAGACAATGCTATCGCTGTTACCGATGAACTGATCATGATCAATCAGGAGCATGCATTTGGTGTTCAATTGGAGTTTGTGCAGGAACCGGATGAGCAAAAAGAGATGGCCGAAATGTTAAGCCTGAGCGGAAAACTGGACGGCAAGGCTCTTGATCATGCCGCAAGTGTATACACTAAGTATTGTGCACTTCGCCATGGGGATAACCGGGAAGGTTATGCTGCTGATAACGCCCCTTCCCTTCGTTCAAAATCTCTTCTTGGCACGAGTAGAAACAATAATTTTATGCGTTATACAATCCAGTATGGGCGATCGAATACAGCTATGGCGGGCTATTTGGATACTCAGGGAGGGCCGTTAGAATACATTGATGTTGAAATTCTGTTGAAATGGCTCTACGAAATGGCCGAGGTAGACGAAACAATTGAACTATCAAGGGAACCTGTATACGGTGATATCGCAGAGGGAGCAACTATTTATTCCCAAAACTGTGCCAGCTGTCACGGAGAAAAAGGAGAAGGTGTAACAGCTCCGGCATTGGGAAACCCTATGTTGCTTGCAACAGCCACCGATCACTTCCTTCGCTATGCAATTGCTGAGGGACGTGACGGAACACCAATGATGGCTTTTAAAGACAGTTTAAGTAATGACGAACTTGATGCTGTAACTGCCTTTCTCAGAAGCAGAGCTTCCGGTTGGGATGTACCTGAACCCAGTACTGTTACAGTTCCTTCGCCTGAAGAGTATGTGATCAATCCTGATAATGAAAATCCGGTTTTCAATCTTAGAGACAACACATTTGTCTCAGCAGTGCAGGTAAATCAGGCACTTAAAGAGAACAAGCGAATGATCATACTGGATGCCCGGTCTGAAGTAGCATGGCGTCAAATGCACATTCCCGGAGCCATTCCGGTACCCTATTATGAAGAGCCTGAAAACTTTGTTGATGATATACCAAATAACGATACACAAATTGTAATTTACTGTGCTTGTCCTCACGCGGCGTCCCTTAGAGTAATGAACACCTTAAAACGTAATGGCTATAAAAACCTGTCCATTATTGACGAAGGTATTTTGGTTTGGGCCCAAATGGGATTTCCGGTTCGCAATGGGAAATAAACCCGAAAAAAACTTATGCATTTAATTTGAACAGTAGTAAATAATTAACAAAAGGCTGCTACTTTGTATCGGGTAGTATACATTGAGCTGCTTCATTTCTCATTGGCTTACCAAATCTTATGTCAAAAAAATTAATCAAAATCACATTACACATATTGGACGGAGAAGTATATGAAATCCTCTAATTTTACTTTCTATGCTATACTTTTATTGGGCTTTGTATCTTTTCCTGTGAATGCCCAACATCATCACCATGATGGGCTCCATCATTGGGAAATTCCCAGTAAAGATCCGGATCGGATTATCCTCACATTCCACGGTGATCCAGCCACCAGCCGTGCAGTTACCTGGCGAACCGATACAACTATTTCGCAAGGCGTGGCGCAAATTGCAGAAGCAACCGTGAATTCTAAATTCGCCGATAATGCAATTACAATAGATGCGGTTTTAGAAGAATTTGATTTAGGCACATTCAGAGAGAATAACGCCCTGGTTGTCCACTATCATAGTGTTATTTTTGAAGATCTTGAACCAAATATCCTTTACGCGTACCGTGTTGGAGATGGTGATGATCATTGGTCAGAATGGATACAATTTCGTACAGCCAAACCCGGCTATAACCCCACTCAATTCGTTTATTTTGGCGATGCTCAAAATGATGTGTTATCACATTGGTCCCGAGTTATTCGAATGGCTTATCAAACAGCACCAAATGCCTCATTCGCAATTCATGCAGGAGATCTTATAAATGATGCGCACCGGGATTATGAATGGGCACAGTGGTTCAAAGCAGGTAGTTTCGTTCATAGCCAATGGACTGCAATACCTGTTGTAGGGAATCATGAATTTCAACGTACGGCTAACTTACGGCCGAGAAGACTATCTATCCAATGGCGTCCGCAATTCACCCTCCCGGTAGAGGAAGAGTTAGACTCTGATTTACATGAAACTGTCTACTCCGTGAATTATCAGGATATTCATATTATCGTACTCAATTCAACCGATGAACTTGATGAACAAACTGAATATCTCGAAAACCAGTTGAAAAACAGTACCGCTAAATGGAAGATCGTAACCTGCCATCATTCCATATTTTCACCTGCGGAAGGACGGAACTTTCAGTTTGCACGTGATCACTGGAAACCATTGCTGGATAAGTATGGAGTGGACCTGGTTTTAAATGGTCACGATCACACGTATGCACGTGGTCATGTTCCTGTAAGAACTTCCGATCAGGATGAGACAGGTGGCTTGGGCACAATCTATGTTACCTCTGTAAGCGGCCCTAAGCAATATGAGTTGGATCCTGACCAAATAAAATCCTATTCATCAGATGGTTATCAAAATGATAAAACGGCTGAACAAACTCAGTTCTTCCAGGTCATTACCGTCGAGGAAAATACACTCACCTATGTAGCCTATACGGTGCTAGGGGAGGAATATGACCGTGCGGTTATTACAAAGAATTTTGAGACAGGGAAAAAAGAACTAGTACAGGAAGGAGAGTAATCCGTTCATACTAAGGAGCAGAAGCATTCAATCTGAACTTTTGTACTCAATATTATCCGACACTTTATTCCTTTTATGGGTATCCAATTCAGGGATCGACTGCCGCGCCGGGAAAAATTACCTGAGCCCGACAGGCACTAGCCAATACACTTCTCACATTTACCCTGAATCAGAACCTGGGCACCTGTCACCTCCCGGTTTTCAATGTCAGGAATAGAGATTTCTACATGTAAACAATCAATTTTACCACAAGCTATACACTGAAAATGCGGGTGATTATCTTTGTGTTCATGCTTAGAACAATCAATGCATGTTGCATACCATTTAATTCCATTGCTGCCAATAAAAGAATGTAATACACCATCATCCTCAAGTTTATCCAACACGCGGTAAATGGTGGTTTTATTTATCCTGGAATTTAGACGTTCAATCAGCGTGGTCGCAGAAATTGCTTCGGATTCTTTTTCAAATTCACCGAGCAATAAATCAACAGACTTTGTTCTTCGAGTAATACCCATTTTTAATTTTAATGCAACTGTGTTGCAATAGCAAGTAATTGCGTATATTTATAGTCCTTTTGTTCAAGTAAAATCTTTGATGAATTTAACTATTTCCAAATCCGATACGTTAGGGGTGTTTGCCGGCACCTTATGTATTCTGCACTGTTTTGCAACACCATTCCTGTTTGTTGCACTGGCGGGTAGCGCAAGTTACGGTGGAGAAGCACCATTATGGTGGTTATCCATTAGTTATATCTTCCTGGGTATCTCGTTTTTTGCCGTTTACCGTTCCACTCAAACAACGTCACGAAGTTTCATGAAACCATTGTTCTGGGTGAGCTGGATTGTTTTATCATTTGTTATTGTAAACGAGCAATTTGAATGGCTCGAACTTGCAGAAATGTTTTCTTACCTGGCGGCTTTTATCCTGGTGGGACTACATCTTTACAACCGGAGATACTGTCAATGTGAATCGGATCATTGTTGCGTAGAAAATGAATAAAGAACTTATTGAGGCCATTGGAGATAGTCATATCTCCACGAGTGCTGAAACCCCATTACTACCGAATGCTTTTGAAAAGTCGGACGATGAGAAGATCAAAAATATTGAGAAATATTTTGCTCAAATAATGACTGAACTTGGACTGGATTTATCGGATGATAGTTTAGCAGGCACTCCTTACCGGGTTGCGAAAATGTATGTGAAAGAAATGTTTTATGGGTTGAATCCAAAAAACAGGCCTGAAATTTCTACCTTTTCTAACCATTATGACTACAAAAAAATTATTGTTGAGCAGAACATAAATATAGATTCAGCCTGCGAACATCATTTCTTACCAATTGTAGGTTATGCTCACATTGGTTATATCCCCGGAGATCGGGTAATCGGGCTTTCAAAAATCAATCGATTAGTAGATTATTATGCGCATCGCCCCCAGGTTCAGGAGCGATTATCGTTGCAGATTCTTCAGGACTTGCAAAACGAACTGGATACAGAGGATGTAATTGTTATGATTAACTCAAAGCATCTCTGTGTTTCCACCAGGGGAATTAAAGATAAAGATAGCTTTACCACTACCCTGGAATACGGTGGTTGTTTCGAAGAAAGAGAGCATCGGAACGAGTTTCTTAGGCTAATCGGAGATAAAATATTATAACTCTCCGTTTCAGCACCGAAACTATAGCACCATACTTCTCAATCACGAACTTGTGAGATACGTCTATGATTAGTAGTAATTACCCCTTCCAATATGAATTCGATGTTATTATAGTTGGGGCCGGATCTGCAGGTCTGGGAGTAGGAATTGTGTTACAAAAACTAGGAATAGATTTTGTAATATTGGAAAGGGACTCCATAGGGGCTTCGTTTAAGAAATGGCCCAAAGAGACCCGCTTTATTTCTCCTTCTTTCACCGGGAATTTCTTTAAAATGCCCGACCTGAATGCTATCACTCCGGATACTTCACCAGCATTCAGGTTATTAACAGAACACCCCACCGGAGAAGATTATGCCGAATATCTTGAAGATGTTTCTGCATATCATGAGTTGCCTGTTGAAGCAGGAGTAGATGTATATAATGTGCATAAAACCGAAGACTCCTTTTTCCTGGCAACCAGTAATGGAGACTATAGAAGCACCTATGTAATTTGGGCAGCCGGGGAATACCAATACCCAAACACAAATGCATTTGAAGGTGCTCATTTATGTACACACTATGCAGAAATCAATTCTTTTTCGGAATTAATTGGTGAAGATCATATCGTGATTGGAGCTTATGAATCAGGCTTTGATGCAGCTGTAAATCTGATTCATGAGAATAAAAAAGTAACCCTAATAGATGATTCTGATTATTTAGAACTGGTAAACAGCGATTCCAGCTATTCCCTTTCGCCTTTCACCAGAGATCGCATTGATGAGGTAATCGACCGTTTCGATTATTACACCGAAACAAAAGTAACCAGTGTAGAATTTAAAAATGGCACCTACATCGTTAAAGCCTCAGATAACCAGGTTTTCACTTCTGCCCAAAAGCCCATTAATTGCACGGGCTTTTCCAGCAGCCTAATT
>JAKSCW010000287.1 GCA_022360375.1 Balneolales bacterium | reverse complement strand
TGATTATTTCGGATGGGAAGTATGTGGGAGATAAGGATTGGAAAGATTTGATTGCGGGAACCATTGGGGGCACGATAACACAAACATGCGCATCCATTGGGGGCGCCAGCGACGTTATTTATGATTTTCGAACCATTCAAAAAATATATGAAGCTAATGGTAACTCTTTTAGCGGCACTAACCTTGAAAGGAATTTCAATGTGCTTAAGAGTGCATTTCCGGACATAAGCATTATTGATTTAGATAATGAAGACAACACTGATAAAGCTTCTATGGTTGCTTTCTGTGAAATGTTAATTGGAATTGGGTTCGATATTACCTTCTGCCCCTTTACATCCCAGGAGTTTTGGAATAGTTGCCTCGCTTTTTTACACGCTTCTGAATCTTACAGGGGAAAAGTGAAATGGTGGAATCTGCAATGCTATTCTGGTGGAACAGGCAATAATCCTGATACATGGGCAACCAGTATCGCAAATGAAATACCTGGATTTGATACGAACGGTTTTATCATTCCGGGGGCTTCAACAGATGGAGGTGCCAGTGGAGTGCAGGATCTTATGAAAACATTCAGAGGAGAAAAAAGTGTGGGTGGTGGTTTCATATGGACCCTTGGCAATATCATTGACCAATATCCTTTAGATCCACTTACTGGGATGAAAGCTTATGTAAATGCCATTAAAGAAGGGCTTACCGGAACAGGATAAATACAGACAAAAAAAGGTACTCCACTTTCAATTGCCTGTTCAGGGAACCGGAAGTTTGGCAATCATGAGTCTAAATCAAACAGTAGTTACGATAAATGAATCGTTTGTGATACTTTCCTGAATCGATAATGGGGAAAATTATGATTGGATCATCCCATTAACCACATTCCACTCATCTTCGGTAACATGAGTGATAGAAAGACGACCGAGACGGAAGAGTTCCATTCCCTGAAGGCCTGGTTCTGCTTTCAATGCATCCCGTCCAATGGGGTTATCCAGCTTCTTCACAAATTTCATATCCACATTTATCCAACGGGGATCACTTTCAGTACTTTTCTCGTCGAAATACTTGGAATCTGGGTCAAACTGAAGCGCATCAGGATAAGGCTCACTACTTACCTCCATAATACCTACTATAGAGGGTGGTTTCTGGTTGGAATGATAGAAAAAACACAAATCACCCGGGGTCATTTCATCCCGCATGAAATTACGAGCAGCATAATTCCGAACCCCGTCCCAGGGAGTTTCTCCATCTCGTTCCAGATCGCTAATGCTGTAATTGTCAGGTTCTGATTTACACAGCCAATATTTTCGCTCACTCATGTTTTATCAATTGTATTTGTTGATGTACCAGACTACCGTTTCTTCCAACATGCTGTCAAAATCGGGGTTGGGCTCCCAATTTAAATCCCGCTTAATTTTTGAAGCGTCGATTGCATAACGGAAATCATGTCCTAAACGATCCGTAACAAAAGAAATCAAATTCTTGTAATCGCCTTCCGGACCTTTTCCGACTTTCTTGTTCAGTATTTCACAGATTTTATGCACCAGATCGAGGTTCTTCCATTCATTATTTCCGCCAACATTGTATGTTTCCCCCGCTTTCCCGGTCAAAAACGCGGTTTCTAATGCAGAACAGTGATCCTTTACAAACAACCAATCTCTTACATTCTGCCCTTTTCCATACACTGGAATTGGATTGAGCTGGATGGCATTCCGGATTACAGTTGGAATTAGTTTCTCTTCATGCTGATGTGGACCATAGTTATTAGAACAATTCGTAGTTACCACGTTCATTCCATATGTTTGAAAATAAGACCGAACGATCATATCACTTCCCGCTTTAGACGCGGAGTATGGAGAATTGGGAGCATAAGGAGTAGTTTCTGTAAAATATCCATCATCTTCTAGTTCTCCGTATACCTCATCTGTAGAAACATGAAGAAACCGATTTCCTGCCCAGGATTTTTCATCTTCTTTCCAAAGTTGCCTGCATTCTTCCAAAATGTTAAATGTGCCCACGACATTGGATTGAATAAAAGGCTCAGGCCCTACAATCGAATTATCCACATGAGACTCTGCCGCTAAATGGATAACTCCGTCCGGTTGAAAAGTCTTCACAACATCCTGTACGGCTTCACGATCTACTAAATCCACTTTTTTGAAGTGATAGCGTTCTGAATCTCTGAGCGGCTCCAGGTAGGAACGATCGGAAGCATAGGTCAATTTATCCAAATTGTAAATGTGCCAATCTTTGTGATTTTCGAATAAATGAAGGATCAAATTCGATCCTATAAATCCTGCCCCTCCGGTTACTATTACTTTCATAAAAAAACGTCGTTTTCTTTAAGTGATGTGAATAATGGTTGTTTTTGATCTTTTTCGGATAAAACAGGACGACTAACATCCCAGTTAATTCTGATTATGGGATCATCCCAACGTATACCTCTTTCTGATTCTTTATGATAATAAGAAGTGCATTTATAATGAACAATGGCTTCATCAGAAAGAACGGAAAATCCATGAGCAAAACCTTCAGGAATAAATACTTGTTTATGATTTTCCTCAGATAACTTGATGGCTACATAATTTCCAAATGACTTAGAGCTTTTACGCACATCCACAGCTACGTCCAGTATTTCGCCCTTGATGCATTGTACCAATTTTGCCTGGGGTTTCTCAAGTTGGTAATGTAAGCCCCGTATCGTGTTCTTGTACGACCTTGAGATATTATCTTGTACAAAAGCGGGGGGAATACCTGCTTCTGCTAAAACTTCTGAACGGAATGATTCCAAAAAATACCCTCTGTCATCCTCAAATACTCTTGGTTCAATGATTTTTACTGCCGCTATTCTCGATTCCTTGATTTTCATTAGGTAGTTAATTCTTTGATTAAATTCTTAAGGCCTTCCTTCCAGTGAATCATTGGTTCGCCTAAAAGCTGTTCTGCTTTTGTCGTATCCAGCTTTGAATAACTTGGCCTTCTGGCTATTGTTTTATATGATGTTGAATCAACAGGAGTAACTTTAACAGAAATTTTGGTTAACTCAAAAATTGATGTTGAAAATTCGTACCAATTAGTGATTCCTGATGAACTTAAATGAATCGTTCCAAGAACCTCTTTTTGGAGCAATTTATACGACCAATCAACCACATTATCAGCAAATGTAGGGCTGCCAAATTGGTCATTAACAACCATTAACTCATCTCTCTGTGTTCCTAAACGCATCATGGTTTTTACAAAGTTGTTTCCATAAGCGCCACAAAGCCATGAAATACGAAGAATCAAATGGTCGCAACCGGAATCTATGATTGCCTTTTCTCCATCCCTTTTGGTTGCTCCATATACATTTACCGGCCCGGTCTTGTATTGTTCGGGATACCCGTTTGGAAAGCGTACCTGATCTTCTTTCTTCCCTGGAAAAACGTAATCCGTCGAATAATGAACCAGTTTGATTCCTTGTCTCTTGCACTGGGTTGCTAAATCCTTCACTGCTTCATGGTTTATTAAATCAGCTATTTTGGCCTCTTCCTCGGCCTTATCAACAAGTGTATAGGCAGCACAGTTTATAATCACATCCGGCGAATGAGTGTTTAAAGAATCTGATACCTGTTCGCTATTGGAAATATCTAGTTCTTCAATTCCAAGGGCTACGTATTCCAGGCTTTTTTCCTTTGCATACTTCTCCCACTCGTTAGAAAGTTGCCCTCCTGCTCCTGTAATCAACAGCTTCATATTACCCCTTTAACACCAATTCATTTGCATAGCGATAGGAATTGGGAGTACCTGCATCCGTCCACCAACCTTCAAGAACCGAGCTGGTCATCTCTCCTTTTTCTATGTAGTAATTGTTTACATCTGTGATTTCCAATTCCCCCCGTCCTGAAGGCTTTAAGGTTTTTATTACTTCAAATACATGATAATCATAAATATAAATTCCTGTAACTGCGTAATTGGATTTAGGTGTTTCAGGTTTTTCTTCAATAGACACTACTCTCTCTCCATTAAGCTCTGCTACCCCGTATCGTTCCGGGTCCTCCACTTCCTGAATCAGGATTTTAGCCCCTGTTCCGTCGTAAGCTTCCACAGCGTTTTTCAGGGAATTCTGAAAAATGTTATCACCAAGAATAACAAGTACAGGATCCTCTCCTGCAAAGTTTTCTGCCAATCCAAGGGCCTGTGCAATACCTCCCGCTTCGTCTTGAACTTTATATGTGAAACGACATCCAAAGTCCTTCCCGGAACCAAGCAGAGTAACTACATCACCCATATGTTCGGTTCCGGTAACAATCAAAATTTCGTCAATCCCGGCCTCCAATAGTTTTTCTACCGGATGGTAAATCATTGGTTTGTTTCCAACCGGGAGAAGATGCTTATTCGTAACTTTTGTTAATGGAAACAGCCTTGAGCCTGTACCACCTGCTAAAACAATTCCTTTCATTTTTCTATTCTTTTTTTGTTTTTCGAAAAGGTAAGCATAATTGCCAACGATGCTATTTTTTTTCGATGAAGTATTGAATCAGGGGGTTAAGCAGGGTTCACAATCCACGAAATTGTACCCCATATTTCTTGCCGGTATTAGAAATACCTAATCCCTCTCTTTAACGTATGTTTTTTGATTATTTTGTTTTCATTAACAATCATCTTGTGGTTTGATTTACTATAACAAAATATTGCGTGTAGTTCGAGGCAGTATTTTTATGCTCTTGTGCTTTGCTGTTACCGAACAAAGCTTTGCGCAACTGGGAAGTTATGCCAATCGAAAAAAATTCATTGTCGAAAGTGATAGTGTACGTGGCTCTTCAGAGCTAACCAATTTTCCTGTTTTAATAAATGTTACCCTTCCTTCGGTTGACGTAACAAGCCCAAACGGATACGATATTGCATTTACTTCCGGAGACGGAACCACCCAATTAGACCATGAAGTTGAATACTATAATTCAGGCACAGGTGAACTCATTGCCTGGGTGAATTTTCCCGCCCTCTCCCCAACCAGCGACACCCAGTTCTTTATCTACTACGGAGATTCCGGGATAACTACAAGCCAGGACAGTGCTTCTACCTGGGATGATAATTATGTATTAGTGATGCATATGAATGGTCCTGATACCGGCACTGAACCTGATCGCACCCAGTATGGGAATGATGGAACTACTAACGGTAATGAGTCCAGCAGCATTGATACGGTTAATGCTTTTATAGGGTATGGACGAGACTTTGAAAGAAATTTTGACCAATTCATTCAGGTTAATGATGACCCAACGCTTGATATTACCGGAAATATCACAATGTCATTCTGGTTCAGCCGCGAGGATCAGCAACCTGATTTTATTGGAAAGGGACAAAATGCTTCCTATGAAGCGACTTCTCGCGGAACGATGAGAACACGTTTCAACAAAAACGGTTCTAATACCTTAACTACTCCAACTGCTTTTACCATTAATACCCCTACCTGGGTGTATTTGACCTATGTGCAGGCTTCTGATGGAATGTATATCTATCAAAATGATACCCTGGTTGCCAGCAATACCAATACTACTGCATTTGCAGCCAACAACGATCCACTATACATTTCAAATCCTGCGGATGAGATTGACGGGATTATGGACGAAGTTCGAATATCAGACATAGCACGGCCTGAAGATTGGATTTTTACCGAACATAATAATCAACGTTACCCAACAAGTTTTATCGAGGAAATTTCAGATGTCCCCGGCCTTGGTAATATCGAACCTTCTGTAAGCGAATATACCGCAGGTGGTGCCGCGGTATTTATCACATCCACTGCTACGGTAGGATCCCATCCTACCATTACAACTTTAGATAGTGTTGTTGTTGAAATAACTGGAAATTTTGAAGTAGGAGATGTACTCGATTATACCGGGGTAGTACTTACTGAATCCTACAACTCTGCAACAGGTAAATTATTACTCGAAGGTTCTGAAAGCCTGGCAAATTACCAGTCAGCTATCCGGGCTATAACTTTTGAAAGCAGTTTGGGCAGCCCAAGTTCTCAAACCAGAACCATTTCTATAACCGGATATAGTGGAACTGGCGCTACAAATACACTTGATAGAACTATTGAAATCATTACGACACTTAGTGGTCTTGATGACATTGGTTCTCCCGTATTTTATCTAAATGTACTCGATTTAGATGGAGACGGAATATTAAATTCAGCGGAAGCCTCTCCCCCAACCAATAATTCAGCAGTAAGTTTATGGGGCGACCTTTCTACAAACAATTTTGATTTCACCGCTGGAACTAACGCC
>JAKSCW010000381.1 GCA_022360375.1 Balneolales bacterium | reverse complement strand
TCTTGAAAAAAAGAAAAGTGGCATACACCACTATTATGACGGTAATGAAAAACCTGAGTAATAAAGGTGTTCTGAAATACAGGAAAGAAGGTACTACTTATGTATACAGTGCAACCGAAAAACAAAAACCGGAAGAGGTGATTGATAATATACTAGGGGAAATAGTAGACAAAGTTTTTAAAGGTTCCCCCGCAGCACTTATACAAACCCTTGTAAAAAAAGAAAACCTATCTGATGAGGAAAAGGCTGAAATCAAAAAATTGATTGATGGGTTGGAGGATAACTCATGAAAACAGTCTATGAATTTCTTCAACGCTTTGGAGGCAACAGCCTCGATTTTTTTTGGTTTCCACTGGCTATATGGACAGGAATCGCCATAATTGCATTCTTGGTTCTTCGGTTGTCAAAGAACATGAATCCGTTGTATCAATATCATCTTCGTGTAGCTACAATTGCGGCTATTCCACTGGGATTGCTTTCAACCTATTTGGCACAAATTCTAAGGTCTACAATTATTTCGGATACCTCTTTTGAGAGTGCTGTTTTTATAGTTGAAAATCCTATTCAAGAAGTATTCCACGGCTCACCTTCTGAAACTGCTTTCAACCCCAATTGGTGGGAGCCTAATTTCCTATTCGGTGTTGTTTCATTCGCATTGCTGGTAATCAGTATAATCATGGTTATTCGGCTGATCACTAGTTATTTCATATTGAAGCAACTCTATAATACACTCTCAAAAAAACCTCTCCTGGGTTTGTCAGAATTTGAGAAAGAGGAATATCAGGGTATTCAAATCGCATTTCTGGAACACCCGCTTGTTCCGTTTACCTTCGGCTGGCAGAACCCAGTCATCGTTTTACCAAAAAGCATCCAGGATGACCCCGAGAAAGTCCGGATGGCTATTCAACATGAACTCGTTCACATAAAGAGAGGCGACTACTTGCTGCAGCTGTTTTTATCTGTGATCGAATCTCTATTCTGGTTTCATCCTCTCGTTCGTTTTGGAAGCAACGAGATTGAAACCTACCGAGAAATATCCTGCGACCAGGAAGTGTTGAATACCACCGGGGTTTCTTTAAAAAGTTACGCAACCATGCTTTATGAATTAGTACCACTGCAACGGGGGCTTGGTAGTTTTTCCGTAAGCATGGCCGTAAAACAGTCAACACTTAAAAAACGAATTGTAACTATGAAAAATCACAAATTGTATAAAAACTCGGTTAAGAAAAGCATGCTCTTTCTTGTTTTGATGATTGTTGGAGTCACTTTGCCCATAGCCTGCTCCGATATGAGAGGACCACAAGGGTTATCACCCAATGAATTGGAATCAGCCACATTTGGCATGACTGATTATTCTGTGACTATTAACGGAATAGCTGTGGTAACTGAAGGAGGCAGAGCAAGTTCAACAGGGCTGGCTGCTTTATTTATAAATGCCAATGAATATGGAGTTTTTAAACTCTCTCCTTCCTCTTTCAAAGAAGGAAGACCGGCTGGTGAAATCGTTGGGAATACGGCCAACTTCGAAATAAACGAATTATCCGTTACTGTCTCATCATCAACGAACTTTTTAACGAACCTTTCAAGTGACTTTGCTGAGGCTGAAATTTGGGTTCAACACTATCCTGAAGTGGTAAAAGGACCTTCTCATGGGGTTCTTCCTGCAGATAAACCGCTAGAAGATTTTCTAGCCAAATATATCTCCCCTGAAAACTTCCCGGATGATGCCTTTGTAGTTGTGGAACAAATGCCGGTTCTTATAGGGGGATTAGCTTCCATTCAGAGCAGAATCACCTATCCGGAAGAAGCAAAACGGGAAGGCATAGAAGGAAGAGTTATCGTTCAGTTTATTGTAGACAAAAACGGCAATGTAGTTAACCCTACAATTGTTCGGGGTATTGGGGCCGGGGCTGATGAAGTTGCATTAGAAGCAGTAAGACAAGCCCGGTTTGAACCTGGTATGCAGCGGGGTAGAGCAGTTGACGTTCAATTTAGTGTACCTGTAATCTTTCGGTTGGATAACTCTGATTTTGTACAATCGGAAACCCTCGGGCAAAACCTTAAAGAACTTGATGCTGAAATACTTCAAAATAATGAAGGGGTATTCAGAGTAAAGATTACTGATAATGGGCGACCTCTTGTGGGGGCTAACGTTTTCGCGAAAGATCCTATGAAAGGTGCTGCAACAAATTCACAAGGAATTGCCACTATTACCGGGCTAGAGCAGGGAAACTATGAGTTTGAGGTTTCTTTTATTGGATATAAGAAAACCACACTTTTTCATAATATCTCCTCCAACTAGTTTTCATTTTCAAAGGGACTACGGTCCCTTTTTATTTTTTTTGTAGTATTCTGTAACAAACTGTTAACTTTTCCGTAATCGCGGTGAGATTTGAACCAAACATGTTTGTTATGCCCGCAAAGTTACGAAAATCGATGAAGGACAAGATGATTGCCGGAGTGTGCGGAGGAATTGCTGAATACCTTGGCTGGGATCCCACCATCGTTCGTATCTTATTTATCATTCTCGCCTTT
The DNA here is from genome assembly GCA_022360375.1 of Balneolales bacterium. Classification (GTDB taxonomy): domain Bacteria; phylum Bacteroidota; class Rhodothermia; order Balneolales; family Balneolaceae; genus HXMU1420-13. The sequence goes on along the minus strand of JAKSCW010000381.1, from coordinate 406 downwards.
AGTTACGGATTTGCCATTCTTGCTTACTTTATTCTTGCAGTTGTAATGCCTGATTAAATCTCCTGATTTAGCAAGGGTTGGAAATAACAATCTCCATTTGCATTTTAACAGCCAACTAAACCTTGTCCTATGAAAGTTGGTATTATTGGTGATGCTACGCGCGGCGTTGCTTGGGAACAACATTTACGCCCCCATAAACTTGTTCGACAAGTAGAACTTTGCCCCACTTTAAATGATCTCGACAAAGTAGATGCATGTTTTATCCTTGATGATTCTTCTGAAAACCTTACTGTATTACTGGAAGCAATCCGGCGTGGATTCAATTGTTTCTTTATCTCTAAACAACCAACAGATATTGAAAAACTGGAGCAAATCCACCGGGCTACCCGTGAAGCTGGAGCTATTG
>JAKSCW010000119.1 GCA_022360375.1 Balneolales bacterium | reverse complement strand
TGTTGATGAATTACAGTTAAAGGAAAATCAATCGTCTGATTGACACTCCAACGTTGTTCCTGAAAAGCATTATTGTCTATTCCTTCTTTTAAAAAGCTAATTTCAGGATCTTCTATTCCTGATAGAAGTCGCCGTTCATACTTGTATTGGTTTACTACTTCTAAAAGCCGGTTTAATTCAGGGTTATTTTTATATGCATAATCGATAGCATCCTGAACTCCGAGTTCCGAAAAAGTTTGTTGTGCCTGTAATGGTTCTATAAAACTAGTGCATATCAGAAATGATAGTAGAAGGGAGGTACCCGAAACATATTTGACGATTTGATACGTCATTTTCCCATGAATTGCTCAGTAACTGTAAGTTCCTAGCTTCAAAGGATGGATTCAATCTATATAAGTAATTATGTGTTATAGAATGACTTATTAATTGAGTCAAATATTGTGTTTAAAAAACTCTTTTTATTAAATATGATAGGATTCTTCCTTGATTCTGCGTTTAAAAAAGCTCATATATAGGCGCTTTAAAAAACTAACCAACTTTACAGAAAATGTGGCTGAATATAAAATCGTTCAACGAATATCATGAAACTTTCGAAGAGAGTGAAAAAGAAAGATTAGATTTTTGGGATCATGAAGCGGGAACATTTTACTGGCGTAAGCGATGGCATACGGTGCAATCTGGTGGATTCGAAACTGCCGATATAAAATGGTTTGAAGGTGGAAAACTAAATATCACTGAGAATGCACTAGATCGGCATTTGAATACAATTGGGAATAAGACGGCCTTTATTTTTGAGCCGAACCATCCTGATTCGTTCCGAAGAACGATCACGTATAAGCAGCTACATGAAGATGTGTGTCGTTTCGCGAATGTGCTGGAAAGCAAAGGCATTACCAAAGGAGACAAGGTATGTATTTATATGGCTATGACACCCGAATTGGTAATTTCGGCACTTGCTTGCGCACGAATTGGTGCGGTTCACTCTATTGTATTTGCTGGATTTTCGGCTCAATCGCTGTCAGATCGAATCAATGATTGCCAGGCAAAAATGCTGATTACGAATGATGGACTTCGCCGTGGAGATAAGCATGTACCATTAAAGGATATTTCGGATGAAGCCCTGGAGACCTGTCCTTCGGTGGAAAGTGTAATTGTTTGCCAGCGAACCAACCGTGATATCAATTGGGTGGAAGGTCGCGATCGATGGTGGCACAATTTGATTCGAAATGCTTCGAAACATCATGAAGCCGTGGAAATGGATTCAGAAGACCCGCTTTTTATTTTGTACACCTCAGGGTCAACCGGTAAACCAAAAGGAGTAGTGCATACTTGTGGTGGCTATATGGTATACACCAGTTATTCATTCCGAAATGTATTCCAGGTTGGTGCAGACGATACTTATTGGTGTACAGCTGATGCAGGTTGGATCACCGGCCATAGCTATATTATCTACGGTCCGTTGTTTACCGGGGCTACCGGAATCATTTTTGAAGGAACACCAACTTACCCGGATGCAGGCCGATTCTGGGAAGTAGTGGAGAAATACAAAGTAACCCATTTCTATACTGCGCCCACTGCCATTCGCGCACTAATGAGTTTCGATTTAGATTTCGTTAAAAAGTACGATTTGAGTTCTTTGAAGGTACTTGGTTCAGTAGGCGAGCCTATTAACGAGGAAGCGTGGCATTGGTACCACACCCATGTAGGAGGAGGGAGGTGCTCTATCGTGGATACCTGGTGGCAAACAGAAACCGGAGGAATTATGATTTCTCCTCTGGCAGGGATTACCCCCACCAAACCTGGATTTGCAACACTTCCGCTTCCGGGTATCTTCCCTGTACTTATGGATGAAAATGGCAATGAAATTGAAGGAAACGCAGTAGAAGGGAACCTGTGCATCAAACATCCCTGGCCTTCTATAGCACGAACTGTATATGGCGACCATGAGCGCTATATACAGACGTATCTTTCTACCTACAAAGGGTACTATTTCACCGGTGACGGTTGCCGCCGCGATGAAGATGGATATTACCGGATTACTGGCCGGGTGGATGATGTTTTAAACGTGTCGGGTCACCGTTTGGGAACAGCAGAAATTGAAAATGCGCTGGATGAACACCCCAAAGTAGTGGAAACAGCGGTTGTAGGTTACCCGCATGAAATCAAGGGGCAGGGTGTATATGCGTTTATGATTTGTGACAGCGATATTGCTGACCCGGTTGCATTCAAAAAAGAACTCCTTGATTTGGTAGTGAAGATCATTGGGCCGATAGCTAAACCAGATAAGATCCAGATTGTACCCGGGCTTCCAAAAACACGCTCTGGTAAAATTATGCGTCGAATTCTCCGGAAAGTTGCCGCCCAGGATTTAGATAACCTCGGAGACACTTCTACACTGCTCGATCCAGGCGTGGTGGAAGCAATTAAGAAGGGAGAGGTTGTGTAAAAATAGCGGTCATCCAGAGCGGAGCGAAGGATCTTCACAAGTAAATTGGTGTTATACTATACAGTGAAGACACCTCGGTTCCTCGGAGTGACTTCTATATTGTTCCCTGAGCTTATTGGAGGGAATGTATGGCTTCGACAGGCTCAGCCATCTCTCTAATTCAATGTGCCATTACTTCAGCATGCTTCAATTCATGCTCTAACAACCATTTTTTTCGATCCAGGCCACCGGCATGGTAACGCAGGACTAAAGTCCATGCTTGCTTATATTCTTGTAAGATCGTTTGTGTGAAGTTGAAGGCATAAATTAGCAGGATCATAAGCTAGAAAGAGCTTCAGCTCTTGATGAATATGTAATTAATGAAATCATAATTCTGAGAACATGGCTAAGAATCTATCAGTCATCTGGATTCATGTGGTTTGGAGTACCAGAGATCGTAAACGGTTACTCTTGAAGAGTTTTAGATTTAAAGTGTTCAAGCACATAAAAGAATATGCTTCACGAAATGGTATTCAACTGGACATCATCAATGGAGTAGAAGACCATGTTCATTGTTTGGTCAGGTTGAAAACCACACAAACTGTTTCTGAAGTGATCCAGAAAATAAAAGGAGAATCTTCTCATTGGATCAATGAAAATTCCCTGCTGGATGAACCTTTCAATTGGCAGGAAGGGTATGGAGCTTTTTCAGTGAGTGATTTGGAAGTGATGAAAATTCGAAAATACATCTACAATCAGGAGAAGTATCATAAATCATTTAGCTATAAAGATGAGATACAGAAATTAGCTTCGGATCATCCAGCGCAGGATTGAAGTCTATGCTCGGTTATGATCTTGTAAAATCGTTTGTGTGAAATTGAAGGCACAAATTGGCAGGTTCATAAGCCAGAAAGAGCTTTAGTTTTTGTAGGTCTTGATGAATAGTTCACAAAATTTTTAGTGCTATTAAATAATCAAGAAACAGTTTCAACTCTCGCTAAATTAACCTCAGCATGCTTCAATTCATGCTCTAACAACCATTTTTTTCGATCCAGGCCACCGGCATAGCCTGTCAGGCTTCCATCTTTGCCAATCACACGGTGGCAGGGAATAACGATGGCTACCCGGTTATGTCCATTCGCAGAAGCTACTGCACGAACGGCTTTCGGGTTGTTAAGCCGTTCGGCCTGTTCCTGGTACGATCGGGTTTGGCCGTACGGGATATACTGAAGCTCATTCCAAACCTGGTTTTGGAATTCTGTTCCGGGAGTATGCAGCGGAACAGTGAAATCAGTACGGGTGCCTTCAAAATATTCTGCGAGTTCTTTTTTAAGCTGAAGCATGTGCTCATTCTCGCCACTCAGAATTACAGCATTCAGGCGATTTTGAAGATCTCTGAATTCCGTTTCAAGCATTCTTCGGTCAGTAAATTCCAGCAGGCAGATTCCCTTATCTGTAGCGCAAACGAACATGGGGCCAAGTGGAGTAGTTAGCCGGGAAATCAGGATCACGGATTTATCCTTACTTTCTTTCGGAGATTTTCCCGTTAACGTTTTGAAGGTATACCCAAATCCACTCAGAGAATCGTACCCGGAATCAAAGGCGGAATTTGTTACACTTTTTCCATTTTTTAGTTCCTGGAACGCCGAATTTATGCGGATCATCCGTTGGTATGCCTGGAAGGTAACCCCGTGGTGGTGTTTAAACCATCGGCGGATTTTTTCAGAACTAAGCCCGGCTTTACGAAGCTCAAAATCGCTGACTTTTTGTAACTCACTTTCTTTTAGCATTTTTAGTGCCTGTTGAACTTCAGGAATAGGTTCAAAAGCATAATCGGTAGGTTTGCAGATTTTGCAGGGACGAAAGCCTTCACGAAGTGCATCTTTTGCCTCAGAATAAAAAATTACATTTTCGAATTTGGGTTTTCGGGCGTGGCAGGTGGAAATACAGAAAATACCTGTGGTTTTGATTCCTGCAAAGAACACCCCAATGAACTGAGGGTCTTTTTCAACGAACGCGGTGTAATATTTTTGAATGTCTTTTTCTGAAGTAATCTGCATGGTGTATCACGTTTTGATACAAGGTAACAGAAGCGTGTTCTTTGTTACAACCGAAAACTGGACAAGTAATTTCAAAAACTCAATAAATATCCAATCGGAAGAAAAAACAAGCTGACGATTAAAATCACTAACCGAAAACGGGTACTCATAAGAGTGTTGTTATAAAACAACCCGAAAGAATAGGGTTTGTCGATGAGCCACTGATAATAATGCTGCCGGTGAACGGAGCCCAAAGCCATAGTTACATGCCCGTGAATGATGGTAAGCATAAACGGAACCGCAAAGAGAAAAGCCCCTATATATCTGAATGCCTCTAACATTCCAGTCAGTTTGGCCGCATAGTAATAGGGCCATGCAAACATAACAATCAATGGTACACTTAGTACCCAGTTAATTACGCTGATCCGGATATAATTGGAAGGAGATAACTCTGACATCAAATTTTTGAAGCAATTAACATTTCAATTTCCCGGTAGGGGATATCAAACATCTTGCTTAACGATTTTTTTGTGATATGATTTTTATACGAATAGGTTCCGTTACGAAGGGTAACATTATCCCACAGGCATTCTTTAATTCCACCAGCATCTCCGATTGCTAACACATATGGAACCAGCACATTATTCAGGGCGTATGTGGCAGTTCGGGCTACATTCGAAGGAATGTTCGGAACACAATAATGAATTACCTCATGCTCTTTGAATACCGGGTTGGAATGAGTGGTTGGCCGGCTGGTTTCCACGCTTCCTCCCTGATCAATCACCGTATCTACTATCACCGCGCCTGGTTTCATGTTCATCACCATTTCCTCAGTCACCCAGCATGGGGAACGGTCTCCCTCGGCAACGGTAGCTCCAATTACCACATCAGTAAACCGGAGTGCATTATTCAGGTACTGTTGATTTGCCACAGCGGTTATGACTCTACGATCCAGGGCATTTTCCATTCGTCGAAGATGGGCAAGGTTAGTATCCATTACAAACACCTGGGCTCCATAACCAAGTGCAGTTCGGGCCGCATATTCCCCGGTAATTCCCGCACCTAAAATTACTACCGTTGCGGGTGGAACTCCGGAGATTCCACCTAGCATAATTCCCTGGCCTTCAGAAACACTCTCCAAATAATGAGCAGCAATTTGCATGGCAATCGAACCGGTGATTTCGTGCATCATTCGTACGATTGGGAACTCTTTATCAGAACCACGCATAAATTCATACCCGATTCCGGTTACTGATTTTTGGGTTAGAAGTTCAAAATATTCTTTCGTCTGGCTTCCAAAATGGAGGGCAGAAATAATCGCCTGGTCCGGTTCAATTAACTCGAACTCTTTAACCGTAAGTGGTGCGACTTTAAGAATTAATTCCGATTTCCTGAAAACATCATCAGCGGTGTACGCAATATCAGCTCCGGCTTCTGCATAATCGCGATCGGTGAAATTGGCATCATCACCGGCACCTTTTTCGATGAAAATCTGGTGCCCGTTTGCTTTAAGAACAGAAACTCCTCCCGGAGTTAAAGAAATGCGGCGCTCGTCGTGTGAAGTCTCTTTGGGAATACCAATACGTAAGGAAACAGATTCGCGGGTACGAATAAGATGTTTCTCTAATGTTTTTAGCCCAATTTGTTCGGTATCAAGTGGATCAATGTCCATGCTGCAAATGATTAGCGTTTTGGGAAGATAATTATTTCAATCAAGAATTAGGAATGGGGGAGTTATTCACCAATGAACTGAAGAAATTCTTCTTCGCTCCAAATGGCAATTTCCAGATTCTGAGCTTTGGTGAGTTTACTTCCTGCCGATTCCCCTGCTAATACATAATCCGTTTTCTTACTTACCGAAGAAGAAGTTTTACCTCCATGTTTTTCGATTAATTCAGAGGCTTCTTTTCGGGAAAGGGTAGGGAGTGTACCGGTTAGTACAACGGTTTTGCCTTCCAATACAGCAGAAGCCAGTTCTACTTCTTCTGTTTCGAATTGGAGTCCCGCATTTAGTAACCGATCGACAAGCTCCTGGTTTATGGGATTTCCGAAGAATTCAATCACCGAAGCCGCAATGCGAGGGCCAATGGAATCCACGGCCAGGAGCTCTTCCTCAGAAGCGGTTTTCAATGCTTCCAGTGTCTTGAAGGCTTTAGCTAAATCTTTAGCTACGGTTTTCCCGACAAACCGAATGCCCAAGGCATATAATACTCGTTCGAAAGGCTGCTCTTTGCTTTTCTCTATTCCGGAAACCAGGTTTTGCGCACTTTTTTCGGCCATGCGCTCTAATGGAACGATCTGATCAACCTTCAAATCGTATAAATCGGCGTAATTGTTAATCAGGCCTTCTGTAACCAATTGATCGACCACAGATTCTCCTAATCCTTCAATATCCAGCGCATCCCGGGCTGCAAAATGCTCAATTTTAATCCGGACCTGGGGAGGGCACAACGGGTTCACACAGCGCCAGGCCACTTCGCCTTCGTATTTGATCAATTTAGTATTACAGGCCGGGCAGTTGGTGGGGAAAACAAAAACCTCAGAACGATTTTTTCGATCCGGATGTATCACTTCCACCACCTGGGGAATAATCTCACCTGCCTTTTCAACCAAAACGGTATCTCCGATTCGAATGTCTTTTCTGTGAATTTCTTCTTCATTGTGAAGAGAAGCTCGTTTGACGGTAGTTCCAGCTAACAGCACAGGTTCCAGTTCAGCTACAGGAGTAATGGTGCCCAACCGGCCAACCTGAAGGCTGATATCATTGATTACAGTCTGGGCTTGCTCGGCCTCGAATTTATAGGCAATGGCCCAACGGGGGAATTTTGAAGTGCTTCCAAGTTGATCCCGGAGATTGGTTTGATTTACTTTAATGACCACTCCATCTGTTTCGTAGGGAAGACTGTGGCGAAGCTGATCGAACTCATGAATGCTATTGAGCACTTCATCTATGCTGGAACATACACGTGGATATTCGTTATCGGGAAGCCCGAATTCTTTGAGCAACTGTACTTTGTCCCATTGAGTGATTTCCTCGTTTTCTGGTTCAAAAAGCAGGTCGAACGCGAAAAATCGAATGGGGCGCTGAGCTACTGCTTTGGGATCCTGCATCTTCAGGGAGCCAGCCGTGGAGTTTCGTGGATTGGCGAATACACTTAATCCTTCCTCTTCGCGCCTGTTATTCATCCGGGCAAATGCCTCCTGCTCCATATATGCTTCACCCCGCACTTCAACCACTGCCGGAAATGTTCCTTTCAAAGAAAGCGGAATATCGGTAACGGTTTTCAGATTTCGGGTGATGTCGTCACCCTGCTGGCCTGTTCCTCGTGTTGCACCCAGGGTGAGCTGTCCGTTTTCATATCTGAGACGAATTGAAGCACCATCAAACTTTAGTTCAACCAGGTAATCATAATCAGTATGCCCCAGAATTCGTTGAACCCGGCCATCAAAGTCCTTTAGTTCCTGTTCGTTATAGGTGTTGTCCAAACTCAATAGTGGAACAGGATGAACAACGGTTTCAAATTCTGAGGAAACTTCGCCACCTACTCTTTGAGTTGGAGAGTCTTCTGTAACTAATCCATAGGCATGTTCCAGGGCTTCCAGTTCCTTCAGCGATTCATCAAAATCCTTATCGCTCATAAATGGTTTTGCATCCTGGTAATAAGCCTCGTTCGCCTTTTTGAGTAGCGCTTTAAGTTCCTCAACCCGGGCTTTGGCCTCCTCTTTGGTCATGAATTCTCCTAAAAATCGATACGGTAAACCAGGCTGTCCGGTAAGCCAATTTCGTAGGGAAATTCATCAGGGGGGGTAGAAAGGAATGTTGCTGAATTTAGTGCTTCCCGGGTAAACATGAGTGAATTGAAATCCAGGTTAAAATATTGGCTGGTTGGGTTTTCAATAATATGTCCATTAAAGAGGATAAGCATGCGCGAGTATTGTCCCCGAACCAGTAGTGTATCTGTAAAATCAAAATTAAATGCTTCACCTTGTTCCATCCAGAAAGGGTTCGTTCTCCAGTTGATGTCGCTGGTAACACGAACAGGTTCTAATTTGTCAAAAGCCGCATAAACCGCTAAAGTAATAGTATCATCTAAAGCAGCCATTGGGGTGAAATATGGATTAGCTGAGGAAGAGATAATTGGTTCCTGGGGTGTAAGTGTATCCTCTGCATCACTGGTATCTTCCGGTACAGGGGTAAGCAGCGGAGGTGCATTATTAGTAACAACTTCTTGCTCAGGCTGGGGGGGCACGGTTTCGGAGGAACTAAATAATCCAAAAATAGAACTTCTGAACACAACACCAAGAACAGCAAGTGTTATGATTATTACAGCAATAATGACAGCCAGCCATATTTTTGGCGCTGACTCTTTTATCTCAAATTTTCGTCCTAAATCAGCCCAGTTAACATTTTCAACCGTAGGTGGTTCTTCAACTTTAGATTCTACAACTGAAGGAGTTTGTGAAGTATCTTCGGTTTTTTTTGATTTAGCTTCTTCAGTATCATGCTCTAAAACGTCTGGTTTAAATAATGGTGCGGGAGTAGTTAAGTCCAGGTCTTTAAGCAAGTCTCCGGGTGCATACAATTTCGCTTCCACCGAATCCAATGCTTGCACAATAATAGCATCTTCAATCTTCAGAGCCTTAGCATAACTCCGGATAAAACTTCGTGTATACGTTTTGTTCTGTTCATCATCAAAAATCGTATCATTTTCGATGGTGGTGAGAGTGTGAGTAGGAATTTTGATCTGACTTTGAATCTCTTCTAACGAGAATCCCAATTCATTTCTGATGGTAGCAAGATCTTTCCCAAGAGACATAACGGAAGTGTGTGATATTCAGCGTTGTAATTTTGGTTGAAACTAAGTAATTAAAGTGGACTGCAAAAGCAAGTATGCATAAAAAATCGAGATGATTAGGTCAATAACAGCTTTACAAGAGGGATTGATGCAGATTGTGTTTCCACATGTGTGCGATATTTGCGGGAATGTGCTGCCCCGGAATGCCCAGTATGTTTGTATTGAATGTTTAAATACCCATTTTGAGGAGGCCAATCCAAATCAAAGCATTGCGAGTTCAGATTCATTACTACCAGAATATGTTCACGCACAGCATGCACTTTGGAAGTTTGATAAAGGAGGGTTCCTTCAGGATTTGATGCACAAATTAAAATACCAACGGTTGACAGGCGTAGGTGAAGACTTAGGAAAAGCACTGGGAAGAAGCCTGAAAAAGAATTCGCATTTTGATTTTGAAAGAAACTGGATCCAAATACCGGTTCCCCTTCATCCCAGGAAAGAAAGGAAAAGGGGGTTTAATCAGGCCCGATCTGTTGGCGCAGGAATAGAATCAATACTCAGAATTCCCGCAATAGACAGAGGGGCTGTTACAAGAATAAAAAATACGAAGACTCAAACAGGTTATAGCCTGGAGAAAAGGAGAGATAACGTGTATGGTGCATTTAACGTACTTGAGCCTGGGAAAATTCAGGGGAAGTTTTGCCTGGTTGTGGATGATGTATTTACAACCGGCGCAACCAGTTTTGAACTTTCCTCCAAATTACACTCTGCCGGAGCAGAAAAAATTTTCATTGTTACTATTGCCCAGGCATGATTGAAAATTTTATTTAGGGTATATTTGGTGTATGAATTCAGGAAGAATAAGAAGCTCAGAATGGCAAATGTTGGAATTGCCTGATGGTATTACCACTTCAGAAGGGAATTGGTATCACATTACTTCTAAGCAGATTGACACATATGTTCCGGGCCTTTTAAAACGCTACCCTCTTGAACGAATAATAAAACAGGCAGATTCCTGGAGCAAAAGCGCAGATGGCCTTTCACTATTTATTTACTTTGCGCTTGCTTATGCTGGTATTGCTCCCTGGGTTGCCACACTAGTGTCATTGGGTTTTTATTTCTTGTGGTACTTCAATGTAAGTGCGTTTTCGTATCCGTCCATTTCTACGGTAATAGGCTTTCTGACAAAAGACGGCTTTGTATACGCGCTTTCTGCAGTTTTATTAATTGGAATTGCTGTAAATACGTCTATAAGATCGTTGGGGCTGTCAATCGGGATGGACGCATTAGGCCCCGGAATCATACTCTTCTTTTTATTCAAGGTGGGGCTACTGCGATTATTAATAAAATTCATTCAAAGTAAAAGAAACGGAAACATAGTTGAGCATCATGACCGGGTACTGAATATGCTGCTGATTCGTTACGGGATGAAATTTGGGATTTTGACGAAGAATATTGACGAAATGCAGGATGAGTTAATCAACATTGCGAATTATCATAAAACAAGAAAAAAGAAATGAGAAAGATCATACCTGTTTTGTTGTTTGTTTCTCTGGGATGTTCTGCCACATCGCCGTTCAGCGGGTTCGAGGGATCGGTGAATCACTATGCAGAAAATGTTGCTGTCCGGAGCTATTCAAATTGGTTCTCTACTAATGCAGTGGAAACAGTAGTAGAGGGAAATTTTGTGGACGAAAAGGGAGATTATTTCTTAAACGTGGTTATTGACAATTACCCGAGCCAGACGACAGGCCTCAAGGAATCTGAAGATTCAAATTCGGGGATAAGCTTTCGTGTGAAAAGTTTGGAAGTGAAGAATGCATTTACGCTCAACATTCCGGATCCGGGGCCTGTTTACAAGCTTAATATGGAGGTCGATATCTTCGAAAATGGTGAATTTGTGGAATCCAAAGCAATAAAGGCCCGGGTTAATATGGCCAGTATTGTTAATGAGGATAAGATTTTCAATTGGTTAACAGCAGAAGAAAAAAACGACATTAATAACCAATTGTTAACTTTTGAGATTGGACTTACACGATTATATCAAAAGCTATACTTTAGTCACTTTGATATAAATCTTCATCGATTCTGAAACACCTGTTCATCATTTGCCAAAGCGAAATCAACAATATCGGAAATTGCGGAAAATCCGGGAGAGAATGAGAAGTTTATACCTGTTTTTTCTTGTTTTGGTTATTGCAAATTGCTCTTCAACAGAAAAAGTATCTCCTGTATCTGTTACTCCGAAGTCGGTAAGCATTGAAAAATCGGAGATTAAGCTTAGTACAAAAACGTCTGCTTTTGGTGATGATGCAATAAAAATTTTGAATGCTAAGGACTCTATATTCAATAGTGGTGATTTGATTTTGCAACAAGTTTTGAATGGGTACCCCAGTTACGTCGATGGAATGACGTATTCGGGTTATGAGGAGGCTGATATCATTTTCAGGATACGTGAAGTACAAGTAAAACGATCTTACTTTACGTTAAATCTGCCTAAGCCCGGGCCAATCTACAAAGTAGTAATGCATGTTGAAATTATTGAATATGGAAGAAAAATTGATGATTTAAAATATGCAGTTATTGCCAATATGGCTGAGATAAATTTCAAAGAAGAACATTTCAAATGGCTGAGTAGGGCAGAGGTAAGAAATCCCGATTATCAGGTTTCGACATTTGAAGTAGCCATCAGAAAGCTGTACCAAAATTTATATTTCGACTATTTCGATATCTCTCTCTTACTATGAAACACCTATTCATCATTCGCCATGGCGAAACAGACAATAATAAAATACACAAATTGCAGGGACGTGCCATTGATGCGTCTATTAATGAAATGGGAAGAGAACAAGCCCTGGCCGTTGCCGATGCTTTGAAAGAAATTCCTATTCAAAAAGTAGTTACCAGTAGCCTGAAGCGTACTTATGAAACGGCTGAACCCCTACTTACCCAGAAGAATTTAGGCCATACATCGTACTCTGAATTAGATGAAATGGGGTTTGGAGACTGGGAAGGGCTGTATTTTGAAGATGTGATAAGCCAAATTCGCGAAATACAGGCTCGATGGCTCGCTGGAAATGTAGATGTTCGGGTTCCTGGTGGTGAATCGCCCCAGGAAGTATTTGAGCGAGCCGGGGGTAAAGTGAAGGATATTGTCCAGGAGGTACAGGAACAGTATATCGCTATTTTTGTGCACGGTCGTTTGATCCGGATTTTACTCGCTGGTTTGCTGGGAATGGGACTAAAAAACATGCAGGAAATCAAACATCGAAATGGTTCTATCAATCATATCACGTGGGATGGTGAGCAATTCATTGCAAAAGAACTAAACATGATCAATCACCTGGAAGGACTCCTTTCAGCGTAAGTTCAAAGCCCAAAAAAAGCGTATATTCCGAACCTTTTACAGCTCCTAAAGGTTTGTAAGTAAATTAATAGGAAAAGAAGGCTATGAGTGAAAAAGTACGCTCCATGTTTGCAGATATCGCAGAAGACTATGACCGGGTAAATACCGTATTGTCATTTGGTGTGCATCATGCATGGAGAGACCGAACCGTAAGAGAAAGCGGGGCCAAACCTGGTCACCATGTGCTTGATTGTGCAACTGGTACTGGTGATTTAGCCATTGAATTTAAGAAAGCAGTAGGAGACGATGGGTATGTTTTGGGAACCGATTTTTGTGCTCCTATGATCGAACCTGCTCCGGCTAAAGCGAAGAAGCTGGGATTGACCATCGATTTTGAAGTAGCGGATACCATGGATTTACCTTATGAGGGCAACCGCTTTGATATTGCCAGTATTTCCTTTGGTATCCGAAATGTAGATGACCCGGTTCAGGCTCTGAAAGAAATGAGCCGCGTGGTAAAGCCCGGGGGA
>JAKSCW010000545.1 GCA_022360375.1 Balneolales bacterium | reverse complement strand
TCACTTTTCTGTTCCAGGTAGTTCATAGTTATGAAGACTCTTCGCTTCGCTCTGAGTGACTTTGAAAGGCCCTTCAACAAAAATAAGTGGGATTTTGAGCACAGTTATCCACCAAAATCCAAACTTATCCACATTAGAAGCGTTTTAAAATTCGCCTTATTTTTCGCCCAGATTTATCAGCTCAACTTTTTCCATAAACGATCCTTACTTCTTTTGTTTTTGCCTGTATAAGCCCTATTTTCCTGCGTTAAACAACGAATTTAATTAAGTCATCACCCTTCTTTTATGGCAGACAATAAAAAATCCGACTACAAGGCGTCAAACATACAGGTTTTAGAGGGTCTTGAGGCGGTAAGAAAAAGACCTGCAATGTACATTGGGGATACAGGTCAACGCGGGCTTCACCATTTGATCAACGAAGTAGTAGACAATTCCATTGATGAAGCACTCGCCGGGCATTGCGATCACATCAGTGTTAAGATAGATAACGACGGATCTATGACCATTGAGGATAATGGTCGGGGTATTCCGGTCGACAAACATCCCAAGTTGGGCATTCCTGCGGTTGAGGTAGTGCTTACCAAATTGCACGCCGGGGGAAAGTTCGATAAAGACACCTACAAGGTATCTGGTGGTTTGCACGGGGTGGGCGTGAGCTGTGTGAACGCCCTGGCGACCTGGTTCAAGGCAGAAATTCATCGTGGCGGGAAAATCCATGAAATGAAATTTGAAAAAGGGATTACCACCGAGCCATTAACCGTAACTGGCAAAACCGACAAGCGCGGTACGATCATCAAGTTCCTGCCCGATCCTACCATCTTCACACAAACCGTGGAATTCAAGTTCAATATCATCGCAGATCGAATGCGGGAACTGGCCTTCCTGAATCCTGAAGTAACCATCGAGCTGATTGATGAGCGTGAAGAGGATGAAGAATTGGGAAGAGAAACCTATCACTATGAAGGTGGGCTCAAGGATTTTGTTCAGTATTTGGATGAAGCCAGAGATTCGGCCATGCCAACTCCTATATATATAAGTGGAGAAGTGGAAGGCGTTCCTGTGGACCTTGCAATGCAGTACAACAGCTCCTATGCAGAAAATGTGCATTCCTATGTGAACAACATCAACACACGCGAAGGCGGAACACACGTTTCCGGCTTCCGGCGTGCCTTAACCCGTTCGCTGAAGAACTACGCGGATAAGAACAACATCATCAAATCGAACAGCAAAGTGACCATTTCCGGGGAAGACTTTCGGGAAGGATTAACGGCTGTGCTTTCGGTGAAAGTAGCCGAGCCCCAGTTCGAAGGGCAAACTAAAACGAAATTGGGTAATTCCGAAGTTCAAAGCGCGGTGGAAGTTACCGTATATGACCAACTGAATGAGTACCTGGAGCAAAATCCGAAGATTGCCAAGAAAGTAATCGAGAAAGTGGTGCTTGCAGCAGAAGCACGCGAGGCTGCGCGAAAAGCCCGTCAACTGGTTCAGCGAAAGAGTGTGATGAGCGGTGGCGGGCTTCCCGGAAAACTGGCGGATTGCTCCATCAAAGATCCGGAGCATTGCGAAATTTACCTGGTGGAGGGTGATTCCGCAGGTGGTTCGGCAAAAATGGGTCGTAACCGAAGTTTCCAGGCTATTCTCCCGCTTCGTGGTAAAATCCTGAACGTGGAAAAAGCCAAGATTAACAAGATTTTAGAGAACCGCGAGATCCAGGCAATGATTACTGCACTGGGTTCCGGAATTGGACACAGCGAAGAAGAATTCGAGCTGGAAAAACTACGTTACCACAAAATCATCATCATGACGGATGCCGATGTAGACGGCTCACATATCCGGACCCTGCTCCTCACCTTTTTCTACCGGTATATGCGCCCTCTGGTAGAAGCAGGATATGTGTACATCGCAACACCTCCGTTATACAGGGTAACCGCCGGGAAGAAAATTGATTATGCCTGGGATGAGGATACCCGCGAAAAGCTTATAGCAGAATTAAAGAAAGGAAAACGAAAATTCGACGTATCCCGGTACAAAGGCCTGGGAGAGATGAACCCCGAGCAGCTTTGGGAAACCACCATGGACCCGGAAACCCGAACGCTTCAGCAGGTAACTATTGAAAGTGCTGCGGGTGCCGACAAAATGTTTTCCATTTTAATGGGCGATGATGTTACGCCCCGCCGCGAGTTCATTGAGCGTAATGCCAAGTACGCCAAACTTGATATTTAAATTTTTGACCGTTAGAAGATGGATCCTCATAAAATGAACCATGTCATTCCGCGGCGAAAGCCGGAATGACCCAAATCTTTTACAGGGATTTTATGAACACTCTTCTAATCAACATATAAACAAACAAGGTGGGTGAGCCTGTCGAACCCGCAGAGTTACTAAAACTACTTTATGGCTAGAGAAAAGATTATTCCAATAACCATCGAAGACGAAATGCAATCGTCCTACATCGATTATTCGATGTCGGTGATTGTTTCCCGGGCCCTGCCTGATGTTCGCGATGGTTTGAAACCCGTTCACCGCCGCGCGCTTTATGGAATGAGTGAACTGGGCATGCTGCACAACCGGGGATATAAGAAAAGTGCCCGTATAGTGGGGGAGGTTTTGGGTAAGTATCACCCGCATGGTGATTCTGCCGTGTATGACACCATTGTTCGGATGGTGCAGGACTTCTCCCTTCGTTACCCACTGGTGGACGGACAAGGAAACTTTGGTTCAGTGGATGGCGACTCCGCAGCCGCGATGCGTTACACTGAAGTGCGCATGGATAGAATTGCAGAAGAGTTATTGACCGATATCAACAAAAACACCGTTGACTTCCAGCCCAATTTCGATGACACCCTCCAGGAACCAACCGTTCTTCCGGGTTCCCTTCCCAATTTATTGGTGAATGGTGCATCCGGTATTGCCGTGGGGATGGCCACCAACATGGCCCCGCACAACTTAACGGAAGTAGTAAATGGAATCGTGGCTTATATCAATAACCAGGATATTGAGACGAAAGAATTGATGGAGCACATTACCGCTCCGGATTTCCCAACCGGTGGCATTATTTACGGCTATGAAGGCGTGAAAGAAGCCTACGAAACCGGGCGGGGGAAAATCACACTTCGGGCACGTGCCAGTACCGAAGAATTACGTGGTGGCCGGGAGCAGATTGTAGTGACCGAGATTCCGTACCAGGTAAACAAGAGTTCGCTGATCCAGAAAATTGCCGAGCTCGTTTCTCACGAAAAAATCACCGAAATCTCGGAAGTTCGTGACGAGTCGGATCGTGAGGGAATGCGGATTGTTATTATCCTGAAGCGATCCGCCAATGCGGGTGTGGTGTTGAACCAGTTGTACAAATACACGCAGATGCAAACCACCTTTGGAGTGATCAACCTGGCACTGGTTCAGGGCCGGCCAAAAGTGATGCAACTGAAAGAGTTGATCCACCACTATGTGGAGCACCGCATCGAGATTATTATTCGTCGTACGATTTATGATTTAGAAGCTGCTGAAGCCCGGGCTCATATTCTGGAAGGGTTGAAGATTGCGCTCGACAACCTGGATGAAGTGATTAAGACTATCAGGGAATCCAGGAATCCGCAAATTGCAAATGTGGAACTTAGGAAGAGATTCGCGTTGACAGACATCCAGGCAAAAGCCATCCTGGAAATGCGTCTTCAGAAATTGACGGGTCTTGAGCGCGAGAAGATTGATACGGAATACAAAGAGATTGTAGAAAAGATTGAAGAGTTCCGAATCATTCTTTCTGATCGTTCCAAACAAACAGCGATTGTCATTGAAGAACTCGAAGATTTGAAAGCCCGTTACGGCGATGACCGCCGAACTCAAATCGTGTTCTCTGCCGAAGATTTCAGCGTGGAAGACATGATTGCCGACGAAGATGTGGTGGTTACCATTTCCAACAAAGGCTTCATCAAGCGGATGCCGGTAAGCGGGTATCGCCGCCAGCGCCGGGGTGGAAAAGGCATGAAAGGCACCACCACGCGCGATGAGGAATATGTAGAACACTTATTCGTGGCCACTAACCACAATTACATCCTCTTTTTCACCGAGAAAGGAAAATGCTACTGGTTGAAGGTGTATGAGATTCCCGAAGGTGGTCGCCTTGCCCGTGGTCGTGCTATTGTAAACCTGATCGAAATTGATAAAGACGACGCCATTAAAGCCTTTGTTCCGGTGAAAACCCTGGACGATGAGGAATACGTGAAGAACCATTCCATTGTAATGAGCACCCGTGAAGGCCAGATCAAGAAAACTTCGCTGGAGGCCTATAGCCGACCCCGCCGCGATGGAATTATTGCTATCAATATTCGGGAAGAAGACAGTTTGCTGGGTGCTGAACTCACCGATGGCGACAGCAACATTATCCTGGCCAACCGAAATGGACGGGCGATCCGCTTCCACGAAAGCGATGTTCGCGAGATGGGACGAAATACTTCCGGGGTTCGTGGTATGACCTTAGGCGCCGGTGATGAAATCGTGGATATGGTAGTGATTAAAAACAGCCATGAAGCAACGGTACTTGCCATTTCTGAAAACGGCTACGGAAAACGTTCCCTGGTAGACGATTACCGCGAGCAAAGCCGTGGCGGTAAAGGGGTGATTACTATGAAAGTGACTCCAAAAACCGGGAACCTGATTGCCCTGAAGGAAGTGACCGACCAGGATGATCTGATGATTATTACCGAACGCGGAAAAGTAATTCGTATGAGTTGTTCCGGCATCCGAACCATGGGCCGAAACACCCAGGGTGTGCGTATTATGCGCCTCGACTCAGACGGTGCCATAGCCGCGGTTACCCGGGTTGTGAACGAAGACGAGGACGAAGCCGAAGAGATTTAGCACATCGTTGAATATCTCCATTTGTAAACCCAGTACATATAATTATGTGCTGGGTTTTTTGTTTTGTCATCCTGAGGAGTCTATGGATGACGAAGGATATCAACCACTGAACGAGCCAAACCCTCCTTTTTGTCATCCTGAACCATCGAATGATGGTGAAGGATCTCAAATGTTGAACTAGCTTTATTGAAGTTCCGCAGCCGATTCTTTAACAACACTTGATACCCTTCGCGACAAGAACTCCCCCTTTCATTAAATCAATGCGCTCAGGGTGACAGCCATTAAAAACTGTAGTACCTTTCCCTAATGAATCCTATTACTAAATTTAAGAATTGGTACGAACTGGAAACTGAGCGCACTACCGTTTCCGTCCCTTCCGCATGCTGTTTGTCTTCTATCGGTCTGGATGGTTACCCAAATGCACGGTTTGTTTCCCTGAAGGAAATCATCGGGGATG
>JAKSCW010000372.1 GCA_022360375.1 Balneolales bacterium | reverse complement strand
CTTAGCTACAGCAGTTGTAGATAAAGCCAGGAACAGAAAAAGAGAAATTTTATAAAAACGATCGGTGTAAAGATTCATAGGTCAGAATTGTTTTTTGATTGAAAAATTAACCCGAAGTGGTTCAGTCAGATAGCAGAAAGAAAATGAATTATTTAATTCAGAACCTAATAAAAGCAGAAAATATGAGGGATGGAAGTGATTTTACGCTTATTTAAATCTCCTTTTTTCCGTACTTTTGCATCCCAAATGGAACTGTAATCACCCCATTTTGTTGAACCTCACAACTCGTTAGCAATTCATCAACAATTAAGACATAATTTTAGGACGCTACCTCAATGAGTATAGACTTTGGGAAAGAATCTTTTGCAAATCGCCACAATGGCCCAACCCCATCTGATATTGAAACCATGCTTGAAACCATCAGCGCTGATTCTCTTGATCAGCTGATTGATGAAACCATACCGGAGGGAATTCGACTTGCTGAGCAACTTGATCTTCCGGAAGCAAAAAGTGAAGTAGATTTCTTATCTGAATTTAAAGAGTTGGCTTCCAGAAACAGGATCTTTAAATCCTTCATCGGGATGGGGTATTACGATACTCACGTTCCAAATGTGATTAAGAGAAATATTTTGGAGAACCCTGCCTGGTATACCGCCTACACCCCTTACCAGGCAGAGATAGCCCAAGGCAGGCTTGAAGCATTGATCAATTTTCAAACGCTGGTAAGCGATTTAACAGGAATGGAGATTGCAAATGCCTCCCTGTTAGACGAGGGTACCGCTGCCGCTGAAGCAATGAGCATGTTTCTTGGCCAACGGAAAGGAACCAAGCGAAAGGGGGCCACAACATTTTTTGTAAGTGAGTTGTGCCATCCACAAACTATAGAAGTACTTCAAACAAGGGCAGAACCTATTGGGGTGAAGGTTGTAGTTGGAAGCCATACCGGGCTGGATGTAACTAATCCCGAATTATTTGGAATGCTGCTTCAATATCCGGCAACAGATGGATCGGTGATTGATTATTCAAGCGTAATTGCTGCTGCTGCCGAGCATAATGTTCACGTAGTTGTTGCCGCAGATCTTTTGAGTCTGACATTACTCACGCCTCCTGGTGAAATGGGCGCAGACGCGGTCGTTGGAACTTCGCAGCGCTTTGGGGTACCTATGGGCTATGGGGGGCCTCACGCCGCTTACTTTGCAACTAAAGATGCGTTTAAACGCCAAATCCCGGGAAGGATTATTGGTGTAACTCAGGATGCTGAGGGAAATCCCGCTTATAGAATGGCCCTGCAAACCCGTGAACAGCATATTCGGCGGGAAAAGGCAACTTCTAACATTTGTACCGCACAGGTTTTACTTGCTGTGATGGCAGGTATGTATGGGGTTTATCATGGGCCAGAAGGATTGAAGAAAATTGCTTCCAAAGTTCATGGATTAACAAAGCTCACCAAATTGGGACTTGAAGCTCTGGGGGAAGAAGTATTGACAGAGACTTTCTTCGATACAATTACAGTTCGCACAGCATCAACAAGTGTAAAAGCAGTTGCCGAAAAATTCGAGGTAAACTTCCGGTATTTCGAAGGCGGTAAAATTGGCATCTCTTTTGATGAAGCCAAAGAATTGGAAGATGTTTCTTTGGTATTAAATATTTTTGAAGAAGCCCTGGAAGCGACTAATCATTTTGATGTGGAAGCAGAAGCAAAAGCAGTAACAGTGGAAATTCCTGATGCTGTAAGAAGGTCAAGTGCTTATTTAGATCATCCGGTTTTCCATTTATATCAAACCGAGCATGAGATGCTTCGGTACATGAAGAAGTTAGAAAATCGGGATTTATCGCTGGTGCATTCTATGATTTCGTTGGGCTCATGTACTATGAAGTTGAATGCCACGGCAGAAATGATACCGGTTACCTGGCCGGAATTTGGGCAAATTCATCCCTTTGCGCCCAAAGAACAAGCAGAAGGATATACACAATTGTTCGAAGAATTGATTGATTGGTTGTCTGAGATAACCGGATTTGATTCTGTGTCCTTGCAACCGAACTCTGGTGCTCAAGGTGAATATGCCGGACTGATGACGATTCGTGCCTATCATCAAAGCAATGGAGATCATCACCGGAATGTAGCATTGATTCCATCATCTGCACATGGAACCAACCCGGCCAGTGCAGTAATGGCTGGAATGGAGGTGGTGGTGGTAGCTACCGATAAACACGGGAATATTTCGAGTGAAGATTTAAGGGAAAAGGCCGAAAAATATAGTGACCGATTAGCTGCTTTAATGATTACCTATCCCTCAACTCATGGTGTTTTTGAAGACAAAGTAAAAGATTTTTGTGATCTGATTCATAAGCATGGCGGGCAGGTTTACATGGATGGTGCAAATATGAACGCCCAGGTTGGCCTGACTTCTCCTGGCGAAATTGGCGCAGATGTCTGCCATCTGAATTTGCATAAAACCTTTTGTATTCCACATGGCGGCGGCGGACCGGGCATGGGGCCAATTGGGGTAGCCAGCCATTTAACGCCATTCCTTTCCGGGCATTCTGTTATAGAAACGGGGGGTAATCAGGGAATTACCGCAATTTCTGCAGCCCCATTTGGAAGCGCCAGTATTTTGACCATCTCATATGCCTATATCAGGATGATGGGTTCAAAAGGATTAACCGATGCAACAAAATTTGCGATTTTGAATGCAAACTATATCAAAGATCGTTTAAAAGATCATTTTCCGGTTTTATATACCGGACTATCCGGCCGTTCTGCGCATGAGTTTATTATCGATCTGCGTCCATTCAAGCAAACAGCAGGTATCGAATCGGTAGATGTGGCAAAGCGATTGATGGATTATGGGTTCCATGCTCCTACGATGAGCTTTCCTGTTGCCGGAACGTTAATGATTGAGCCCACAGAAAGTGAAAGTAAAGAAGAATTGGATCGATTCTGTGAGGCAATGATCGGTATTCGAAAAGAGATTCAGGAGATTGAAGACGGAACTGCAGATAAGGAAAGCAATGTATTAAAACATGCTCCTCATACAATCAGAACCACGATTTCTGATTCCTGGGACCGACCCTATTCACCAGAAAAGGGAGCGTTTCCATTGTAGCATATCCGGTTCAATAAATTCTGGCCAAGTGTTTCCCGGGTTGATGATGCCTACGGCGACCGTAACCTGGTTTGTTCCTGCATTCCAATCAGTGAATATGAGACAGAGGCAGTGAACTAGTACTATTCCGTTAAGGCTACGTACCTTTTTTTACGATTTATTTCTTGCGGGTTTTTTGGTTTGTGGATTTATTCAGGCACAACGCTAACCTAATTCACAACCATGAAAAACAAAGTTTTGTTACTTGCTCTTCCAATTGCCCTGTGTATTGTTTCTTTGGGTTTTGGGCAATATGGATATATGGAGCCTTCTCAGGCAATGACTGATTTGGTGGATGGCGATGCCACTCCGTTTGTTTCAATCGCTCCGAATGGGGAAATAATGGCCTTATTGCATCGCCCGGGCCGGCCTTCTATCGAAGAAATTGCCCAGCCCGAACTTCGGCTTGCGGGAATTCGAATTAACCCAAGGGTTACAGGCCCGTCGCGTTCAAGAACATTGAATGGAATTACTGTTCGCGATTTGGAATCGGGGGAGGATGTCGAAATTACCGGGCTTCCTGAGTCTCCTAAAATATCCGATGTTTCATGGTCTCCGGACAGTAAGCATATTGCTTTTTTTGTAATTCAAAGTACCCGAACAGAACTTTGGATGGCGAATGCCAGCACCGGAAAAGCAGCCCGCCTTTCTGATCTGGAGGTAAACGATACCTATGGAACAGGAATGGTATGGAGCCGCGATGCTGAATCAGTGATTGTCCAGGCAATTCCGGAAGACCGGGGAGAAGCTCCACGTAAAAGTGTAGTGCCTGCTGGTCCGACTATCGAAGAAAGTACCGGAAATGCAACCCCGGCCAGAACCTACCAGGATTTACTTCAAAATAAGCATGATGAAGATGTATTCGATCATTATTTCACATCAAGAATTGTGGAAGTTACGCTGGATGGTGAAGTATCTGATCTAACTGAACCGGGAATCTACACCACTATTCGTTTAAGCCCCGACAACCAATACATTTTGGTAACAGAAGTTAAGAGGCCATATTCCTACCGGGTTCCGGCATTTAGGTTTCCAAATGAAACCAAGGTATTGGATCGTGATGGAGATTTGGTAACCATGGTTGCCGAATTACCGCTTCGGGATCAGATTCCTATCGGTTTTTCCTCTACTTATGAAGGTCCCCGCTCTATCAATTGGAGAGCCGATCAACCCGCTACATTAGTTTGGGTTGAAGCTCTGGATGGTGGTGACCAGCGAAGAGAAGTCGAAAAGAGGGATCGTGTATTTATGCAGGAAGTTCCGTTTTCAGGGAATCCATCTGCTATCATTGACTTGGAGTACCGGTATTCAGGTATATCCTGGAGTGAGGAAGGTTTTGCACTCGCTAATGAGTATTGGCGATCAACCCGACATGGCCGAACCTGGATGGTGAATCCCGCGAACGAATCGGTTGAATTGATTTTTGATCGCAGCACCGAAGACCGCTATACCGATCCGGGGTCTCCTGAGTTTAAACGTACCGACTTTGGAACGTATGTATTGCATACGATAGATAATGGAGCCAAAGTTCTGATGTCTGGTCAGGGGTATTCCCCGGAAGGAAACCAGCCGTTTTTGGCATCTTTTGATCTTAAGTCTGGTGAAACAGAAGAACTCTGGAGATCTCAGGCGCCTTATTATGAGAACCTGATTGCAGTTTTGGATGAAGAAGGTTCGGAAGTTATTACCCGAAGAGAATCAGTGACAGAGCAACCCAATTATTTCCTCAGAGATGTTGGTAACGACGAGATGAAGCAAATCACTTTCTTCGAACATCCGACTCCGGATTTGAAAGATGTTAAAAAAGAATTTATCACGTATGAAAGGGAAGACGGAGTAAACCTTTCGGCAACGGTGTTCCTTCCGCCGGGATACGATAAAGAACGGGATGGAAAGCTTCCTACACTGGTTTGGGCGTATCCAAGAGAATTCAAAAGTGCGGATGCTGCCAGCCAGGTTACCACTTCCCCATATAGATTTACCAGTATAGGGTACTGGGGGCCACATTTCATGCTTACTGAAGGTTATGCGGTGGTAGAAGGTGCATCAATGCCTATTATCGGGGAAGGAGATGAGCAACCCAATGATACCTTTGTTGAGCAATTAGTTGCAAACGGACAGGCAATTGTAGACGAGCTTGACAAAATGGGCGTTGGTGACCCGGAACGAGTGGGAGTTGGCGGCCATAGTTATGGTGCGTTTATGACGGCCAACTTGCTGGCCCATTCAGATATATTCCGGGCAGGTATTGCCAGAAGTGGGGCGTACAATCGTTCGCTGACGCCGTTTGGTTTCCAGGCAGAACCGCGAACATTCTGGGAAGCACCGGAAATCTATTTCGAGATGTCTCCATTTATGAATGCGGAAAAAATTGATGAACCGCTTCTTCTGATTCATGGTGAAGTAGATAATAACTCCGGCACATTCCCAATACAGAGCCAGCGTATGTATGGCGCGGTAAGTGGTTTAGGCGGAACGGTGAAGTTGGTGATGCTCCCTCATGAAAGCCATGGATATGTAGCTCGTGAATCTCTGCTCCATATGTTGTACGAACAAACGGAATGGATGAACACCTATGTGAGAGATGCTGAAGAACGAGAGTTGGAACGGGTAGTCCCAACCGTGGACTAAGAAACCTGTAAAAGCCTTCTTCGGAAGGCTTTTTTTATTTCATTATGGAATGACAGATATAATCAGGGATAATACCGGTGGACTCAATATTCAGTTGAGCCCGTTCTTTTCTTGTATTTCCGGAAAGTACGAGCATGGTTTTTACACCGAATTTATTTCCACCAAGAATATCGGTTTCCAGTGTATCACCAACCATCAGGATTTCGCTTTTATCAATCTCACCAAATTCTTCGGTAAGCCGCTCATAGGCAAACATAAACATTTGTGAATCCGG
>JAKSCW010000546.1 GCA_022360375.1 Balneolales bacterium | reverse complement strand
GGCGCCAAAAGTCGCTTTTTCCAAATTCGTCTCCGTTTGTGCAAAAATATAGCTGGATGAAATCCCAACCAGCATGAATGCAGTTAATATAAATCGTTTCATATGATTTCTTTTTCTTTTCAAACTTCTAAGGCCTAAGGTAGCATTCCATTTTTTTTAGGTTATCACGAATTAGTCACTTTTTTGACTTCAGTTCACAACCCTTCCATCACTCAATTCGATGATGCGGTCGCAATTTGCTGCAAAATCATCGTCATGAGTTACCGCGATAATCGTTTGGCCCCGTTCTTCAGCAAGCTGTTTAAAGATGTCGAAAACGATATCCGTATTTTTGGAATCAAGGTTACCGGTTGGTTCATCTCCCATAATAATGGCCGGGTCGTTAATGAGGGCGCGGGCAATGGCTACCCGTTGCTGTTGCCCCCCGGACAATTTATTCGCGGGTTTATTAATTATTTCTGGTAATTCTAACAATCTCAGGTTTTCAACGGCTTTATGTTCAATCTCTTCTTTCGACAACCTGCCAAGTTTTAAGGCGGGAAGCATCACGTTTTCGAGTGCAGTGAATTCGGGTAACAAATAATGAAACTGGAATACAAAGCCAATATTGGAGTTCCTGAAAGCAGCCAGTTCATTCTGCGTTTTTCCTTCTAAACGGAAATCATCGATTACGATATCTCCAGTGTAATCGGTATCCATGGTAGAGAGCACATATAACAGGGTGGATTTTCCCGACCCTGATTTACCAATCAGAGCCAGGAATTCTCCTTTTTGTATATCAAAGCTGATATTTTTTAACACCTGGAAGGTTTGCGGCTCGTGGAAGAATTTCGAAATTTGGTTTACGGAAAGAATATTCTGGTTCATAGCTTATCCTCTTATGATTTCTACAGGGTCAATATTGGAGGCCTTTTTTGCCGGGAAGTAGCCCGCAAAGGCGGTAGTGATTAGCCCAAAAAAGAAAGAGAGGGCATAATGTTTTGTGTAGTAGGTCATTGGCAGGGTATCCATTCCAGGAATCTCAAACGGTATTATGCTTACGGTCATCGACAGAAGAAGTCCCAGAACCATACCAAACAGCCCACCCAACAACCCGATCATCACCGACTGTGTTAGAAAGATTTCAATAATATCTCTTCCCTCGTAACCAACAGCCTTCAGAATCGCAATCTCCCGGATTTTCTCATTCACCGTCATATTCATAATGTTATAGATGCCAAACCCGGCAACAAGAAGAATTGTAACAGAAACCGCAAGTGCAATAATTTGCCGCAGTTCATTTCCTGCTACAAGCTGCCCATTTGATTCAATCCATGATTCAACTTCGAATGGGATGGCTTTGTCTAAATAACCCGCAATTATTTCTGCTTCAGCATAATTGGTAATATTGATTTGAATATCACTGGCATAGCCTGAATTTTCGGAAGCAAGTTGCCTTGCCGCATTGATATGGACATATGCTTTGGAATTATCAAGACTGGTTATCGAGGTCTCAAAAAGACCTGCAATTTTGAAATTTTTGGTAATTCCGTTCGAATTCTTCACCAGCAAATAGTCGCCAACGCCCAGGCTCAGTTTTTCGGCAATTCCTACGCCAAGAAGCATGCTGTTGGTTTCTTGTTGCAGGTTTTCCCATGATCCTTCTACTACATAAGAAGACAAATCGAACAGCTCGTTTTCTCTTTCGATATCTATTCCTGCCAGCGATCCATTTCTTTCAACTGCTCCATTTTGAAAGAAAACACTGAGATTTACCTGAGGAGCCACCGCATCTACTTCAGGAATAGTTTCTACATATTCAACAATCTCAGGGGCATTTTTAATACCATCCGTATACTTAATCACTCTTGGATTACGAATGTTATGAATGGCATCCGGATAGGCCACGGTAAGTAGATTCGTATTGTCTTCGGGTACATCATTATAAATTCGGATGTGAGCCAGAGTGCTGAAGGCCATTTCATCCTGAGTTTCATTTACACCGGTCATGAACCCATTCATGAATACATACATGGAAGTGCCAAATACCACACTTAGCATCGCAATTACAGTTTGCTTCAATCGGGAGCTAAGGTGCTTGCCGGAAATTTTAAGGTTGGTTGAATTCAACATAACACGTTAGTTTTCTGCGAGCATTAATTGATCAGAGGTATCCAGGCCTGAAAGTATCTCAACCCATTCAAGAGTCTTAATCCCGGTTTGAACGGGTACCCGTTCTCCCGATCTGAGAAGCACTTCGTTTTCTTCAACCAGATATGGACTCGGGATTACCAGGGTATTCTCAACTTCCTGGATAATGATATTCGCCTGCAGTTGTGTACCCGGGTATATATAATTCGCCGGGTCTGTAAACCGGGCTTCTATTATGAAGGATTGGTTCTCCGCGGAGAAAGCGGGCAAAATTCTTTCAACAAAAGCGGCATGCGTTTGATTTGGGTCAGTATTCAGGGTAACAAGTACCTTCTGGTTTTTCTGAATGTGTTTGATGTCTTCCTCTGCAACATAAAGCTGGATGATATAGTTAGTGCCCCCAACTTTAGCTAATGGCTGGCCAAGGTTTACAAAGTCACCGAGTTCGTTATATACATTTAGTACCTGGCCGCTATTAGAGGCATCCAGGAAATAATCATTACTTGTTTCTTGCTGAAGTTTGAGCTGTTGCTCAGCATTTTCCAGATTTAACTGGAGCAGAGCTTCAGTTTCCTTGAACGACTGACGTTGGATTTCCAGGTTATTCAGCGAAACTTCATATTGAAGCTGAGCTTTTTCAAACTCAGAAGCGGAAATAGCATTCGCC
>JAKSCW010000357.1 GCA_022360375.1 Balneolales bacterium | reverse complement strand
GTCGAGGTACTTAAAGGGGTGAGTTTTGACCACAAGCAGGGTGAGGTACTTACCATATTGGGACCTAATAGTTCGGGTAAAACTACACTTATTAAGGTTATTCTGGGAATGGTAATTCCCCAGAAAGGAGAAGTATACATCGATGGAGAACTGGTAAATGGGAAGTATCAGTACAGGAACACAATCGATTATTTACCTCAAATTGCCCGTTTTCCTGATAACTTAACCGTGCAGGAATTGGTTAACCTGATAAAAGAAATGAGGGACACAGACTCCAGGGAAAAAAACTTGATCGAAATGTTTAATCTCACCCCATTTCTAAAGCAGAAGCTTAACAATCTTTCAGGAGGTACAAAGCAAAAGGTTAATCTTGTTCTGGCTTTTATGTTCGATAGCCCGGTCGTCATTTTAGATGAACCAACAACAGGGCTGGACCCGGTATCATTGATCTCACTTAAAAAGTTGATCAAAGAAGAAAAGGAAAAAGGGAAAGCAATAATTGTAACCACTCACATTCTCAGTTTTGTAGAGGAAATGGCAGATCAGATAGTCTTTTTGCTTGAAGGCAAGCTACACTTCAAGGGTAGTGTAAACATGCTTAAGCTACAGACTAATCAAAAAGATATTGAACATTCAATCGCTAGTGTAATGATGGCAAACCATGCTTAAAATTTTGAAATACAGCTTTTATGATTTGATGCGTAGTCGATGGAGTTACTTTTATTTCCTGTTTTTTCTTGCTATCGGTTTCATCCTTCTCTTTTTGAATAGCGACCTTTCAAAGGCCATCATTACCTTGATGAATATTATCATTGTATTGACTCCCTTAATTGGTATTGTATTTGGTGTAATGTACTTCTACAGTGCAAGGGAATTCAGGGAATTACTTTTAGCTCAACCCATAAAAAGAGGGGCCATTTTTATTGGGCAGTATCTTGGATTAGCAATTTCGTTAAGCTTAAGCCTGTTACTTGGTCTGGGAATTCCGTTTTTATTCTATGGTTTATTCCAGTCAGCTGAAATCATAAATTTTCTAGTCCTTATAGTAGTAGGTATTTTCCTGACATTCATTTTTGTAGGGATAGCTTTTACGATCTCTCTCAGGCATAACAACAAGATAAAAGGATTTGGGTACGCGATACTTAGCTGGCTCTTTCTTGCTGTTATTTATGACGGGCTGTTTCTCATCTCTCTCATCCTGTTACATGAGTATCCGTTAGATAAATTTACTCTTTTCATAACGATGCTGAATCCTATCGATTTGTCCAGGATTCTTATAATACTCAAGTTAGATATTTCAGCTTTGATGGGTTTTACGGGAGCTTTATTTCAGAAATACTTTGGAACAGGATTTGGCTTTTTAATCACAACCTTTGCTCTTCTGATATGGAGTTTAACACCGGTATACCTGATTTCCAGAATTGCCAGCAAGAAAGACTTTTGACGTCAACTTTCTTTTTATAGCACTTGCATCTCACATGCTTTAGAAGTTCCTTATCTTGGATTTTGTAAATACACAAAGGAGGCCCAATTTATTCAGAAAATGGAAAGCTTGAACGGGACGTATACGACCAGGAGTTAGAAAAACTTCAGGCTGAATTGGTGAAACTCCAATATTGGGTCAAAGAAAAAGGCCTGAAAGTTTGTATCATTTTTGAAGGGAGGGATGCTGCCGGAAAAGGAGGCGTAATTAAAACTATCGCACAGGTCATGAATCCCAGGGTAGCCCGGATTGTCGCTTTGCCAGCACCTACTGAAAAGGAAAAAAACCAATGGTATTTCCAAAGGTATGCCAATCAGCTTCCTTCATCAGGAGAGATCGTGCTATTTGATCGCAGTTGGTACAACCGGGCGGGGGTAGAGAGAGTAATGGGGTTCTGCACGGACGAAGAATATTGGGAATTTCTGAGGACATGTCCTGAATTTGAAAATATGCTCATACGTTCTGGCATTGTTTTAATTAAATACTGGTTTTCTATTTCTGATAAAGAACAAAAGAGACGATTTGAAGCCCGTAATGAAGATCCGATGAAGCGCTGGAAATTAAGCCCTATGGATTTAGAGGCAAGAAGCAGATGGGTGGATTACTCCCGCGCAAAGGACATTATGTTCGACTATACAGATACCGATGATTCACCATGGTATGTAGTAAATGCAGATGTTAAGAGACATGCCCGACTTAATTGTATTCATCATTTACTATCGAAGATTGAATACGAAGATCTGACACCTGACCCTATTGAATTTCCAACTATTAAAAAAGATCCAAGCTATAAGCGCCCACCTATTTCTAATCAGAGATGGGTAGAAGCCAAATTTGGAAGTAACCCGATAGATGATAAGAGGAGTTGAGGGAAACCCGGGTTGATGTTGA
Source organism: Balneolales bacterium (assembly GCA_022360375.1). Taxonomy (GTDB): domain Bacteria; phylum Bacteroidota; class Rhodothermia; order Balneolales; family Balneolaceae; genus HXMU1420-13. The sequence continues at coordinate 1,725 of JAKSCW010000357.1, read as the reverse complement.
GCACAGCTGAGCACAAAAAGAAACCATGGCCTACCAAAGCGGTGATGGAACAAGTGTACGAGAAAAACCTCTGGGGAGGAAAGAAAGGGGATTTTTATTCAGGTTTTGGATCTCACAACCAGGAGTTGGTCGTTCCCTACATAGAAGCTGTTTCATCATTTTTAAAGTCTTTTGATAAGCCCACAACAGTTTGCGATTTAGGTTGTGGTGATTTCAATATTGGGAAGGAATTAGCTAAATGTTCCGGGAAGTACTTTGCCATCGATATCGCTGAAAACCTGATCAATCGGAATAAAGAAATGTTCAGGATTGATAATGTAGAGTTTCTGTGTTTGGATATTTCCCGAGGCGGTTTACCTGGAGCAGATGTTGCAATTTTAAGGCATGTGCTTCAGCATGTAAGCAACGATGAAGTCCATCGGGTTTTAAATGAGCTGGCTAAGTTTAAGTATGTGATCATCACTGAGCATATTCCGGAAGGGGAGTTTATTCCAAATAAGGATATTATTTCGGGGCAGGGGACTAGGCTAAACAAGAAAAGTGGATTAAACTTGTTAACATTTCCTTTCAATTTTGTAGTTGAAGAGTATTCAGAATTACTAAAAATCAAAGATGACCACGGAATAATTGTTACTACTCTTTATAAACTTCCCAAATAAGTTCTTTAAAGATCAATCACGTCAATCCGAATACCGGATTCCCTGAGGTCTTTAACTAAATGATTCTCCTGGATGACGTCTCCCATTAAATGGATTCCTGATACTTTCCCGGTAGCCATTTCAAATTGTTTTATTAAGGTAATAAGAGGTAAGGCAGTGAGTGCAAAACCATCATTTGCGGTTAGTTGCAGTTTTATGCTTTTTGGTTGTCCGCCTTTCAGGCCTGATGCTACAAGGATGAGTTCTACGCTTAGCTTCTGCCCCATGTGTTTTTTCGATGCAACATACATCATCCAGCCACCGACTTTCTGAGCTAAGCCCGGATTAATTTTGCCAAGTATCATTGCCAGCGGGAAAACGATGTAATCAACAAAGAAAGAAAACCCGGCCGCATACACCCCTGCTTCCTTCAACCCAAGGCTTTTATCCAGGCCTGTAATCTCTTCCATGCGCAAAGGGTAGCAGGTTTTGGTGCCAAAATGTGGAGAGAAGCTTGCGGTAAACGAATCTTTGTACGTAGCCGGGCGCCAATTTCCATTTTCCAGAATTGTGGAGTTATTCTCTATTAGTTCGAAGAAAATCTCCTGGATAGCTTCTGGCTTTTCGAAAATTGGATCCATGGCCATGGCTACTTTGGCTGATTGGTACTCATCAAAAGAAGGAGAGAGATACTTAATGAGGGGTGCAATGATTCCAGGATGAAATCCACACTGGGTAAAACAGACTAATTTCTGATGTTGAAAGTCCTCTTCAAATGCTTTCAATCTTTCAATGACATCATTCCGGACGAAGATATCCATGAGATTTGTCCCTGTCTGAAGGGCACATTCAGCAACCAGTTCTACCTGATCAGGAATAGTAGCAGCTACAATCACGAATTCAACATTTTTCATTGCGCCCAGTAAAGAATCCCGATTTGTGGCATCCAAAAGTAGAGTAGAATGCTCTTTATCCGGAAACTCTGAATGCAACTGATCTGAAAGAGCTTTTAATTTCTGTGGGTTACGACCGGATATAATCAGAAAGGCATCCAGATACTGAAGCATACTTCTGGAAAGAGCCCTCC
>JAKSCW010000164.1 GCA_022360375.1 Balneolales bacterium | reverse complement strand
TGGAACAAAGATTGTATTTGCTTCAAACCGAAACAACGGTGGTGACCGGTCTACCAATGTATTTATTGCCGATTGGGTAGATTAGAATTCCTTTTCTGAAAGTTTTTTAAAGCCGGAAATTATTTTCCGGCTTTTCTTTTTTACGGTTTTGTGATAACTCTTTGATTTTTTCTTCCCACATTTCCTTAAAAAAGAAACTATGCCTACAAAACTACTAATAGCATTTTTGATCATAGGAAGCAGCCTCTCCACTTCCGACCCGAAAGTGCCTAACTTCAGGCTCAAGAATATGGACAACCGAACTACCTCTTACAACCAGGTAAAAGGTGAGACTTACACGGTGATTGACTTTTGGGCTACCTGGTGCAAACCCTGTATAAAATCTATTCCAAAACTAGTGGAAATGGCTGATGAGTTTGAAGACGACGGTGTCCAGTTTGTGGGAATTAGCATTGATGGCCCTCGCAACCTTGCCAAAGTAAAACCTTTTGCCCGCTCCCTTGGGATTAATTATCCGGTATTACTGGATACGAACAGCGAAGTAATGGGGCAACTGGGGGTACGGGCTGTTCCGTCTCTGTTAATCGTGAATAGCGATGATGAAATCATATACTTCCATGAGGGATACCAGGCCGGAGAAGAAGCAGAAATAAGAGAAGAGATTCTTAAGCTTTTAGGGGAATGAGATATTTTCTTGGATATATTTTTTTAACCTCGGTCATTCTTTTTCCCCAGAGTGTTAATGCACAGGTATATGGGAACAATACGATTGAATTCCAAAATGGGAACTTACCTTTTCAGAAAGATTCAGTGTATTCCACAGTTTATAATAACCTGAATCTCTTTTATGATTCCAGGAATCTGAGTTTCTACTCGAGGGTCGAATATTTCGATTCTCCTTTTGAATCACGCAATTATTTCAACCTGACTCAAAAACGTATTCAATTTCAGGATGATAAGTTTCGCATTCGTGTAGGTAATTTTTATGAGACTCTTGGGCGGGGACTTCTTTTACGCAGCTACGACATTCCCGGCTCTGTTTTTGAAGATTCTTTTGAACGAACCAGGTACGCTTTTTTCCGTGACATAGAAGGAGTGGCCGTCGATTATACCTCAGATTTCTTTGAGGTTAAGGCATTACGTGGTGAACCTCTTTTCAATCCATTGCCTCCCAATTTTAATCCCGAATCGCTACGGCGGCCCGATTTAGTGGAAGCTTTAGAAACAACCGTCTACTTTTCAGACATCATTTCTGCCGGCGGAATGTATAT
>JAKSCW010000121.1 GCA_022360375.1 Balneolales bacterium | reverse complement strand
TAGTTAACTAAACCTAGCTAATAACCTAAACCCCATGGTCTTATTGTGTGCAACAAAAAAAGCCCGGCCTATTTTCGATAAACCGGGCTTCAAATACTTCTGTAGCGTGGGGCGGAATTGAACCGCCGACCTCACGATTATGAGTCGTGCGCTCTAACCAGCTGAGCTACCACGCCAAAATCACAGACTTTAAATATACGGGATTTCCCGCTTAGTCAAACCCATTTTTTTCCGCATTCTTCCCATTCTCATTCATATCTTTGTTACCTTCAAATTTTATCAACGAGTTGATCCAAATTCAGCATGGCGCAAAAGATTACCAAACGCGAGCAAGACTATTCCCAGTGGTACCTGGATGTAATTAGAGAAGCAAAACTGGCCGAACATTCACCCGTTCGGGGCTGAATGGTTATCCGGCCAACAGGAATGGCACTCTGGGAAAATATGCAACAAGGCCTGGATGGCATGTTCAAGGAAACCGGGCATCAGAATGCGTACTTCCCATTATTCATTCCAAAATCATTTTTAAGCAAAGAAGCACAGCATGTGGAAGGCTTTGCCAAGGAATGTGCAGTTGTTACGCATAGTCGCCTGAAAGCAGTAGACGGTGGTGTTGAAGTCGATCCGGATTCTAAACTGGAAGAAGAACTGGTCGTGCGCCCTACGTCTGAAACCATTATCTGGGATACCTACCGAAACTGGATTCAATCTTATCGTGATTTGCCTATTCTGGTAAACCAGTGGGCAAATGTAGTACGTTGGGAAATGAGGACCCGGCTCTTCCTGCGAACTATGGAGTTTTTGTGGCAGGAAGGGCATACCGCACACGCTACTGAAGAAGAAGCTGTTGCTGAAACAATGCAAATGCTGGAAGTATACCGAACCTTCGCCGAAGAGTATATGGCTATGCCGGTAATAACAGGGGTTAAAACCGAAAGTGAACGTTTTGCCGGGGCGGAAGACACCTACTGTATAGAAGCATTAATGCAGGACGGAAAAGCGCTACAGGCCGGAACTTCTCACTTTTTGGGGCAAAATTTTGCCAAAGCTTTTGATGTGAAGTTTCAAGACAAAGACGGAGATCACAAACTAGTTTGGGCAACCAGCTGGGGCGTTTCCACACGGTTGATTGGCGGCTTAATTATGACACATTCTGACGACAATGGGTTGGTAATTCCACCTAAACTTGCCCCTATACAAGTGGTTCTGGTACCTATTTATAAAAATGACGAGCAGCGATCTGCTGTAATCGGGTATGGCGATTCTATTCTTGCTGAATTAAAGGATCTCGGAATCCGGGCAAAACTGGACGACCGCGACAACTACAAACCTGGATTTAAATTCGCGGAGCATGAAGCCCAGGGAATCCCGCTGAGAATTGCATTGGGACCCCGTGACGTTGAAAATGGAAATGTGGAACTGGCCCGGCGAGATACCCTGAAGAAAAACATCGTATTCCGTGAAGGAATCGGAATGCATGTAAAGCAACTTCTCGAAACTATTCAAACTGATTTATTTGAAACGGCCAAAACCCGACGCGATGCCCTAACTTCCGAAGCAGAAACCTACGATGAGTTCAAAAAAATTCTGGAAGAAAAAGGAGGATTCATTTATGCTCACTGGGATGGTACTCCGGAAACGGAGGAATTGATTAAAAACGAGACTAAAGCCACTATTCGATGCATTCCGCTTGAAAAAAGCGAACCCGGATCCTGCATGGTTACCGGGAAGCCATCAAAGCAAAAAGTGTTATTTGCGAAAGCGTACTAATTAAATCTTATGAACATCCCGCATCCATACCAATTGTATAGTGCTGAAGAAAGCAGGGCGCTGGATGAACGAACCATCAATGAGTTCGGAATTGATGGCTTCACGTTAATGGAAATCGCAGGAACGCGGGCAGCTGATTTTATTCTTTCGAAGATCTCAAAAAAAGATCGTGGATTGATTTGCTGCGGGCGTGGGAACAACGCCGGTGATGCCTTGGTTGCAGCCCGAATCTTATGTGAACATGGAATTACGCTCACTATTCTTTTTGTGGATGGAAAGAAGAATCTCAGTTCCGATTGCAGGAAAAACCTGGAGCTTTTTCAACAATCTCATCCCGGAGTGGAGCTCATAGAGGATTTTGAGTCTGTTCAGTCCAAAAGCTTCCGGTTTTTAGTAGATGGGATGCTTGGTACCGGATTAAATTCTGAAGTCCGCTCCCCGTATTCTGAAATAATAGAATGGATGAATCAACAAGATTCCGTTGTCTTTTCTATGGATATCCCTACCGGGTTGAATGCCAATAATGGCATGGCTTTGGGCACCACCGTTTCGGCAGATTTCACCCTTGCTTTTGGGACATTGAAACAAGGTTTTTACATGAAGGATGGTTTTGAAGTATGTGGCGAGATTATTTTTTGTGAACTTCCATTCCCCTCCATATACAAAAACTCTTCTACTTTCTTATTAGATGAGAGCTGGTTGGATGAATCTATTTCTTCCTCAAAAAAACGTGCCCATAAATACGACGGAGGAGTGGTATACATTATTGGAGGCTCGGAAGGATTGACTGGTGCGGCAATACTGGCTGCAAAAAGTGCCTGGTCTACCGGAGTAGGTGCTGTAATACTTCTAACTCCGAAGGGATTACTTCCGGCCTATGAAGAACAGCTACCTCAAATCATCAAAAAACCGGTTGGAACCAATGATGATCGTTTCTTTTCAGCCAGGCATTTAGAGGAAACCCAATCTATTCTTTCAGAAAAACCAGGGGTGCTGTTAATCGGCCCGGGTTTGGGCAGAAATGGAGAAACCATAACCTTTACCCGGCAAATTCTTACCATTTTTGATGGTGATATAGTACTTGATGCAGACGCGCTTTCCGCAATTTCCCAACCGGAGCTTAAGTCCGGTTCTAACTGGATTTTGACTCCTCATCCAGGAGAATTGAGCGCACTTTTGAATCAACCGTTTTACGATGATCAGGACAGATTAGAGAAAACAAAAGAATTTACCGTTTCTAATCAATTAACTATACTTTCTAAAGGGCTTCCCTCCATTTGTGCATCGCAATCCGGGCAGACATTGATCACAAACTACGACACACGAATTTTTGCACGCGCCGGATTTGGAGATGTCTTAGCCGGAAAAACAACCGGAAATCTTCTTCAGCATAATAGTTCGGAACTTGCCTGCGCTTTGGCGCTTATAGAAGGTAAAAGAAAAGCGGATTTCATTTTATCTTCGAGTAATACGTTGGAACCTTTAGACATCATCTAGCTTATCAGAACCTTTCTTCAAAAATACCGAGCACTTCTTCCTGTCCTTTTTATCCTGGTCACCCTCACAATACTGCTGGGAACCCTTTATCCTTCCGATAAGCTCGCAGATTTCAGAATTTGGAATTACGACAAGGTTGGACATTTCCTCATGTTTTTTACCTGGACCTTTCTTTTTGGATTGATGAGAATGTTTAAAACCCATAAAAAACCCAGTCCCCTAGTGCTGCTTTTTATAGGGTTCTTCTTTGGCGTTTTAATCGAAATCCTCCAGCATTACTTACCTATAAACCGGAGTTCGGAAGTCTATGATCTTATTGCTAATGCACTTGGATCAATTACAGCTATTCCTGCAATTACCATTTTCTACAAAAAACTATTTTCCTAAATCGTATAATCACATAAACATGCCCTGCATCAATATGCGATAGAGTACGAGTACCGTGTATGCTTTTTTAAAGAAACCTCAATTAAAAAGCTACCTATTATGGTCAATAAAACACCACGGGCTAATCTTCGACATTACGATACCATTTTCATGCAAATTGGTATAATTATCTCATTACTGCTATTAATTCTTTTGGTAAGAATAGAAATACGTGCCGAGATTAAAGATGATATGCCCATTGGGCCAGGAAAAGAAATCACACAAATAATCGAACTCCCCGTCCCGATACCTCCCGATAAACCTGTTCCACCAAAACCCATGGTTACTATCGAGGTGCCGGATATAACTCCAGTCGAAGATTTCATTGAGTTTCCGGAATTTGAATTTAACACAGAATATTTTCCACTCCCTTCAAAATCGAAGAAAAAACCTGAAGACAATGTTTTGGAATCTGATGCCGTTGAATTTATGCCCGAATTGATTGGCGGCCAGGAGGAATTATACTCTAAAATCATTTATCCGGAAATAGCGCGTAAAGCAGGAATTCAGGGAAGGGTTACCGTAAGCTTCATCGTAAACCAGCAGGGAGAAGTAAAAAACCTCGAAATAATTCGTGGAATCGGTGGCGGTTGTGACCAGGAAGTTCTTCGGGTTATGAAGGAAATGAGATTCTCTCCTGGTGTACAAAATGGAAGACTGGTTTCGGTAAAAATGGTTCAAAGCGTAAACTTCCAATTAAAAAATTAAACCAATCAGAGAAATCTATTATTGATCTTATTACAAATGAATAATAATGTGATTAAATACTTGCAGTGCTTTTAAAAATTCCCGTAATTAGTTAACTCTTACTATTAATCAAGAAAAGGATATGACTAACGAACGAAAAAACGCGAAGGTTGACTTGAGGAGATCGTATAATATCACTCTTCAATTTGGTCTTATTGTCGCTCTATTATTTATTATTGGCTTGGTTCGTATCAATTTGTACAGTGAACCACCTCAGGCTATCATGATTGAAGAACAAGAGGAAGTTGTGATGGAAGAGGTAATCCAAACCAAGCAGATAGAAACCCCGCCACCTCCGCCACGGCCACCCGTGCCTGTTGAGGTTCCAAATGACGAAATTATTGAAGATGAGATTTTGGATATTGATGCAGAACTCGATCTTGACGGTCCGCTGGATTTACCTCCTCCACCTCCACCACAGGAAGATGAAGAGCCTGAGTTCTTTGTTGTAGTAGAAAATATGCCTGAACTTCAGGGTGGTTTAGCAGAACTTCAAAAGAAAGTGAAATATCCGGAAATGGCACGCCGTGCCGGTATTGAAGGCCGTGTAACTGTTCAGTTTATTGTGAACGAACAAGGTCGTGTTGAAAATCCACGCGTGATTCGCGGAATTGGAGGAGGATGTGACGAAGCTGCCTTAGAAGCTGTTAAGCAAGCCAAATTCACCCCTGGAATGCAACGTGGGCGCCCGGTACGTGTTCAGTACAGCTTACCAATTGTATTCCGTCTGCAGAACTGATTCTTCAGACTTAAGAGATTTAATTCAACCAGCGCATACTGCATGTGCTGGTTTTTTTTGTTTTTCATTTTCTAGAAAAGCCGAAAACACCTTTTCAAGACCTCTCTAAGATTTTCAAAGCCAACTATCTCTATTGCTTTATCAATGGGTTTCCAGCTTATTTCTAGTATACCTTCTTCCTTTTGCGGGGTCAATTCAACTTTTTTTGGGAAAACCATGGCCCACCAATAAGTAGTTTTACCAAATAGATTTTCTTTTTCCACATACTCGTGATAGGTAGTTCCTAAATCAGAAACTAAAATAGGTAATAAAGACCCTGTTTCTTCCGCAACTTCCCGTGCCGCACACATAGGAATTGATTCTCCTTTTTCCAGCTTTCCTTTTGGCAAATCCCATGTACCATTCCGAAAAATGAGAAGCACATCCGGAGTCAGATGTGCTTCATTAATTTTAAAAACGATTCCTCCAGCCGCAATAAGAGGCTTAGCTTTCATTATTCTCCTCGTTCTCAGATTCCTTCTTAGCCTCATCCGCATAGTTTAAGCGAAGTGTGGTTAATGTCTGATCCAGGAACCCTTTCAATTCTTTGGGTAAATTACCTGCTGTATACTTATCAAGTACAGTTAGTGTATCAATGGCATATTTCGCAGAAGCCAGGTCTTTTTCTATTTCGTCTGAGGCCGGGTTCTTTAGCTTTCCTAATCCCATCATTCCGATTTGCTGATGTTGTTGGATTAACATCATAAATAACAGTTGATCTTGCTGATCCTGGTTTAGTGCTCCTTCATTTATCATAGCTTAAATTTTAGTCTTTCTTTAATTACTAAATTTATGGTGAATTAAAGTTAAAAAAGTTCTTTTTTCGTTACTTTTAGAAAACCTACTAGCACTTAAATTAACTTCCATTAATGGCTCAAATAAAGCCTTTTAAAGCTTGGCAACCCAAACCTGATTATCTCGAAAAAACGGCTTGCGTTCCTTATGATGTGATTAACACCGCGCAGGCAAGAAAACTTTCTCACGGAAATCCTTTTAGTTTTCTTCGTGTAATTCGCCCGGAAATAGATTTGGATAAAGACATTGACATCTATTCGGATGAAGTGTACCAAATCGGCCGAAAAAATTTGTATGATTTCCTGGAATCAGAACGATTTGAACAAGACTCAGAAGAACATTTATATCTATACCGCCTGAAGTGGAAAGGAAAAAGCCGAACAGGAGTTTTTGGGTGTGTCAGCGTTGAGGATTACGATAACGACATTATTCTTAAACACGAACTCACCACCCCAATAAAAGAAGACGACAGAACCAAACATATTATTACCCAGCAAGCCCACGCTGAACCTGTGATGATAACGTTCAGGGGAAATTCGGATTTTCAACAGCTGATGGAATACGAAACCCAAAAAGATCCCATTTTTAGTTTCTCTGTTGAAGACGAGGTTGAACATACCATCTGGAATTGTTCTGAAAACAAACGATTTATTGAACTCTTTGCAGATGTAGGGCATCTCTATATTGCAGATGGACATCATCGTTGTGCGAGTGCTTCAAGAGCGGCAAAAGAAATTGATTCCACATTACATCCGGAAGTTCATTTCTTTCCGGCCGTACTTTTTCCTATGGATGAATTAGAAATTCTGGCCTATAATCGCATTGTTTATGAAGTACCTAAGGATTTCCTCGAGGCCGTTTCTTCTTCCCTGGAATTAATTCCTGACGCAAATCCCGTACCTACCCAAAAGGGAACCGTAGCCATTTACATGGAAGGAAACTGGTGGGGACTGAATCTCCCTGAAAGTACACAGGCAAATGCCTCTGCTCAGTTAGATATTGCCAGGTTACAAGAGTTTGTCCTGGAGCCATTACTAGGAATCAAAAACCAAAGGACGGATAAAAATATCTCCTTTGTTGGAGGCATTCATGGCGTAGAAACACTTCAATCCTTAGTTGACTCCGGGGAAGCCAAACTGGCAATAAGTTTGTATCCTACCAGCATTGAAGAATTGGTTGCCGTTTCTGATGCCCGGGAGCTTATGCCCCCAAAATCTACCTGGTTCGAACCTAAACTTCGTTCCGGGATACTCATTCACACCTTTTAATCATATTACTTTCGAATTAAACAATGAGAAGAATTCATAACTTTAGTGCGGGTCCAGCTGCACTGCCCTTAGAAGTACTTGAAAAAGCACAAACCGAATTTATTGACTACCAAGAAACAGGAACCTCCATTATTGAAAAAAGTCACCGAGGCAAGGAGTATGTGGATATAGACGCACAGGCCCGCCAAAGGTTAATCAATATTTTAGGGCTCGGTGATAATTTTGAGGTGCTTTTTTTGCAAGGTGGAGCAAGCACCCAGTTCTTGATGGCTCCATATAACTTCCTTGGGAAGAACGACACGGCAGATTATATAAACACAGGCACATGGAGTAGCAAAGCAATCAAAGAGGCCAGGCTTTTTGGTAACCTGAATGAAGCCTTCTCGAGCAAGGAAAGCAACTTCAACCGGGTTCCTTCAAACAATGAACTAAACCTGACACCTGATGCTAAATATGTTCATTTTACCTCTAACAATACCATTTTTGGAACTCAATTTAATGTAGAACCCGAAACTAACGGAGTACCATTAGTTTGTGATGCTTC
>JAKSCW010000224.1 GCA_022360375.1 Balneolales bacterium | reverse complement strand
TGCCAATGGAGGTGTATCAGCAATTCGGAGCAGATCGTTGGTCGCACTGGGGAAATTCCAATACCTATAGTGGCCGGATTGACTATCCGTTGCATCAATCATTACTTGGGCTACAATCTTCGGTACTGAACCAGTTAACCAGCCCTGCGAAGTTTGCCAGAATCCGCGACGCAGAAGTTAAATTCGGAGCTGAAAATGTAGTGACGATTCCTGAGCTATTGGGCACTATTACTGAATCGGTATGGAGTGAGGCGTGGTCGGCTCCGGGAACGAACATCTCAAGTTTACGCCGTGATCTTCAGCGTGCTTATATTGACCGGATGGCAACTATAATTACGGATGCTCCGAATGGGACCCCAGCGGATGCACGCTCGGTAGCACGAATGGAATTAATGGATCTGAAATCCCGAATCGATAGAAGATTATCACCTCCGTATGATTTTGATGAATATACAGAGGCCCATCTTCGGGAAGTTCAAACCCGAATTGATCGGATACTTGCAGCCGATATGGATTTGGAAAACTAACACAAAAAAAGCCTTCCAAATTGGAAGGCTTTTTCATTTAAAGTGCTAAAGTATATCAATATCTGTATTCATCAGACTTATACGGCCCGGTGATTGGCACTCCGATATACGCCGCTTGTTCTTCCGTCAATGTTTCAAGTTCAGCTCCAATTTTAGAAAGATGGAGGCGAGCTACTTTTTCATCCAACGATTTTGGAAGCACATGAACTTTTCCGGATTCAAATTCTTCCGGTCTGTTCCATAGGGCAATCTGTGCAAGGGTCTGGTTAGCAAAGCTGTTACTCATCACAAAGGAGGGATGCCCGGTTGCATTTCCCAGATTCATCAAACGACCCTGAGAAAGCAGGATCACCTGGTTTCCATTTTTTAAGGTAAAAATGTCAACCTGGGGTTTGATATTTTCTTCTTTTGCGTTCGATTTCAACCATGCTACATCAATCTCATTGTCAAAGTGACCAATGTTTCCAACAATTACTTTGTCTTTCATGGAAAGGAAGTGATTGGCATTTACAATGTCTTTGTTACCGGTTGCCGTAATCACAATATCTGCTCTTGATGCAGCATCTTCCATTCTTTTTACTTCAAACCCATCCATGGCTGCCTGAAGTGCACAAATTGGATCAATTTCAGTTACGATTACCCGGGCTCCGGCGCCTCGAAGTGAGGCTGCTGTTCCCTTTCCAACATCTCCATAGCCAGCCACCACGGCAACCTTCCCGGCCATCATTACATCGGTAGCACGGCGAATAGCATCTACAGCAGATTCTTTACAGCCGTATTTGTTATCGAATTTTGATTTGGTTACAGAGTCATTCACATTAATAGCCGGAAGTGGAAGAGAACCGTTTCTTTCGCGGTCAATCAAGCGAAGTACACCTGTTGTGGTCTCTTCAGAAATGCCTTTAATTCCATCAACCAGTTCCGGGTATTTGTCCAGAACCATGTTGGTTAAATCTCCACCATCATCTAAAATCATATTCAACGGTTGTCCATCAGGGAAGAATAATGTTTGTTCAATACACCAGTCAAATTCTTCTTCGTTCATCCCTTTCCATGCAAAAACCGGGATTCCTGCAGCAGCAATAGCAGCTGCAGCATGATCTTGTGTTGAATAAATATTGCATGATGACCATGTTACTTCTGCTCCTAAATCCACTAACGTTTCAATAAGAACAGCTGTTTGAATGGTCATATGAAGACAACCTGCAATTCGGGCACCTTTTAAAGGTTGCTCGGCTCGGTATTCTTCTCGAATAGCCATAAGACCTGGCATTTCAGCTTCAGCAAGCTCAATCTCTTGTCTTCCAAAGCGAGCCAGGTTAATATCTTTTACTTTATAGGCTAATTTTTCCTCTACTTGTGGCATATGCATCAATTATATAATTATGAATTTTTATTGTCTTCGATTATGACTTTTGCTTTTTCGTAGTCACCCTGGGTTCCCGCAGAACCTAATTCCGCTTTAATTAAAAACCCCTGCGGATCGATGAAAACTTTAAATGGAATTCCCAACGATATAACTTCCGATCCAACGTCATTTACGTCCAGCAACTGAACAAAATCATAGTCATGTTCTTGCACAAATTGCTCTACATCCTCTTTATTATCGGCACCAAGAGTATTTACCGCAAGTACTACAAAATCGTCTCCGTATTCTGTTTTAAGAGAGTCTAATGCGGGGAATACCATAAGGCAGGGTCCACACCAGGTTTCCCAAAAATCAATAAGTACAACACTTCCTTCGAAATCAGAAAGGATTACATCGTTACCATCCAGATCCTCGAAAGTAGCTCTGCTTAATACAGATTCGATACGAGCCTCTTCTTCCGTTAATGGTCTTGGATTCTGAGGTTTTTGATTACAGGATGTTATGATTAGTAATAATCCGGAAAGGGTTAAAACAGGTAATAATTGTCTCATAGGATATTTTTTAGGGGAAATAAAAATAGGCAATAGTTTAGCAAATATCTTGAGTATCGTTCATAACAAAACAGTAAACAAAATCGTTTTTTCAACCTTTTTTAAGATTGAAAAATTCTGCTGTTTAAAGAAATTCTACCGTATCTTTGCAGGGCAAAAAATTCATCTATGAGTTCTATTACTTACGACTTTATTATTGTTGGAGCGGGCATTGTCGGGCTTTCCACGGCCTATAAAATCACCAAATCTTATCCAGATGCAGAAGTGTTAGTTTTGGAAAAAGAGGATAAAGTGGCTGCCCATCAAACAGGCAAAAATTCCGGAGTTATACATTCCGGTATATATTACAAACCAGGCAGTTATAAGGCGATTAATTGCAGAGAGGGGCGCCATCAACTGGTTGAGTTTTGCAACGAATATGAAGTGGCAATGGAAATTTGCGGCAAAGTAATTGTAGCCGGAGAACAAGATGACCCCTCAAGGCTTGATGCGATTTATGAGCGGGGAGTTCAAAATGAAATTGAGGGTATTGCGAAAATTGGTGCAGAAGAACTGCGGGATATCGAACCTTATGCTAAAGGAACAGCGGCGATTCATGTGCCCTGTTCGGGAATAGTCGATTTTACCGGGATGTGTGAAAAACTCCGGGAGTTAATTGAAAGTGGAAACGGAAGGGTCAAATTTGGTCAAAAAGTAGTTCAGGTAGAGGAAACAGGTCAGGGCTTATCGGTTTATACAACAAAAGAAATGTTTAAAGGAAACTTCCTGATAAACTGCGCAGGACTGTACAGTGACCATGTCGCAAGATCTGCTAATGTACATTCTCCGGTAAAAATTGTGCCTTTTAAAGGGGAATACTATGAACTAAAACCGGAAGCCGAGTATTTGGTGAATCATCTTATCTACCCTTTACCCAATCCCGAATTTCCTTTTCTTGGGGTTCACTTTACCAGGATGGCGCAAGGTGGGATTGAGTGTGGCCCTAATGCTGTATTCGTTTTTAAACGAGAAGGGTATGAAAAGCTGGCATTTGACTGGAAAGAAGGAATCGAATCTCTGGGGTTTCCGGGATTCTGGAAAATGGCTTCCAGGCATTGGCGAATGGGAATGGATGAATACAGGCGTTCTTTTTCAAAAAAAGCATTCGTAAAAGGCTTACAAATACTGGTTCCGGAAGTTCGTGAAGAACATTTAAAACCCTCCCCCGCCGGGGTACGGGCAATGGCTCTTCAACCCAATGGGGAAATCCTGGATGATTTCCATTTTGAACTGGCAGAGAATCAAATTCATGTTCTTAATGCGCCCAGTCCTGCCGCCACAGCAGGGCTTTCTATTGCAGATGAAATCATAAAGAAAGCGAAGCTGGAATTTGCGTTATAATCAGCTTGAAAGAGCTTCCCAGAGCTTCAGGTTTTCTCCTTTATTCTTTACAACAATCATGGGTAAATACTGATCCCGATCGATGAGCGCTTCCGTTACACGGCCAAGGAAAAATGAAGAGATAGTGCTTCCCCCTCTGGAACCAAGAACGATAGCATCTATTCTATTCGCAAATGCAAAGCGGTTAATTATATATGGGATTCCATTTCCGTTTTGCATTTTGTAGGTCATAGTAAACCGGCTTTTATCTATATCTACCTGTTCAACAAATTTTGATATCTCCGTTTTGGCATTTGATATCATTTCCTCTATGAATTCATTTTTAGAGAGGCCTGTCTTGAAATATCCATGCGGAAGTTTATAAATATGTAACCCATGAACATGCATATCTTTATGTTGCGAAGATAGTTGCGCAGCCATTCCCAATGCCATCAAACTGCTTTTTGAGAAATCCATAGGCACTAACACATTTTGGATATTCTCAGGAATAGTGGGAGGAATCAGAGCAACTGAGCATGAAGAACGACGGATCATTTTTTGAATAAAATGTACCTCTTCGTCATTGGTATCTGTACGATTCAAAATCAGCAGATCGATGTCATTATCACGAATGAATTCTGCTATCGCAGGAAGTTTTGTTCCGGAAAGAGTTTGAACATTGATTTTCTTGTGAGCCGAAATATGTTCGTACTCTTCTATTTTTTCTTCAATAGCACTGTTTATAGATTCATCAATATTTGGAAGTAACCCGGGATATTTATCCAGTATACCCTTTGGAATATCCAGGTTTTCAGCCACATGAAGAAATGTGATCGTTTCTGTAGCTAAAACAGGAGTTACCCTATTTAGAAAATTATAGATAATCTCGTCATACTGGTTCAATTCAATAATGACGAGCAAATTATTCACAGATTGCATTTTTTACTCTTTTTCTTGAAATGATAAAATGGGTATGCTACCTCTAAATTCCCAATCTGCAAAAGATACAGCTCTTTCAATTTGGAAACCTTTAAATAAAATTAGTCTTTTCTTACGAAAGGGATTACAATACAAAATTCTAACATTGGCTAAGAACTGATCAATGACCATCTACAAAGACTCGCTACACAAAAAACTGTATGCACAGGATGCCTCCATGTACCAGGAAGAACCTATAGGGGTGGCTTTCCCGGCTTCTGTAGAAGAAATAAAGCAGTTGGTGAGACAAGCTCAGTTGGAATCTTTTTCAATAACAACCAGGAGTGCAGGAACCAGTTTAGCAGGGCAAACAACAGGGAATGGGGTAATCATGGATATCTCCCGGCATTTCACAAATATCAAAAGCATTGACCTGGAGAATAAAAGTGCAGTCGTGGAACCTGGGGTTATCCGGGATTCTTTGAACAGGCAAGCCAGCCAGTTTGGATTATTGTTTGGCCCCGATACTTCAACAACCAATCGGTGCATGATTGGCGGGATGATAGGGAATAACTCTTCAGGATCTTTCTCAATTAAATATAAAACCACCAGAGAGCATGTGCTAAAAATGGATGTGGTGTTAAGCGACGGCTCGGAGGTAACGTTTGAACCGCTAACGGAAGAAGAACTGGAAGACAAATTCCATTATCAAAATTTGGAAGGAGATATTTACCGCTCAATGATCCGGTTGCTTCAGCGGAACAAGGAGCTTATCCAGCAAAACTATCCCCATCCTGATATTATCCGAAGGAATACCGGGTACGCCCTTGACCGGCTTTGTGAGATGCACCCGATTACTCCGGGGGGCCGGCCCTTCAATTTATGCGAACTACTTTGCGGAAGTGAAGGAACACTCGCTGTTACCACATCTGCTACTTTGAATCTGGAGCCGGTTCCAGCCAAAAAGGTAGTTATGATCCCACACTTCAAAGACCTTAACGAAGCCATGCGGGCTACGGTAGAAGCAGTGAAATATAAACCTGCAGCTGTTGAGTTGGTGGACGATATCATTCTTGGCGCTACCAAAGATAATTTAGAACACGCACGAAATCGCTTCTTCCTGAATGGGGAGCCCAGGTACATTCTCATTATTCAGTTTGAAGGGAACGATGAAAAGTTACTGGAAGAGCGAATGGATAAGCTAAAAGAGTTGCTTCAGGAAAAGTCATTAGGCTACTCCTATCCAAGAGTGACAGCTCCTGAAAGTGTAGAACGAGTATGGGAAGTTCGGAAAGCGGGATTAGGGTTACTCATGGGGCTTGGAAATGAGGCCAGAACCCCTGCATTTTGTGAAGATACCGCCGTTAGGGTAAAAGACTTGCCGGAATACGTTGAAGAGTTCGAACAGATACTAAAGAAGCATGAAACTGAGTGCGTGTTTTATGCCCATGCCAGTGTTGGTGAACTTCATTTCGGCCCAATGATTGACACCACTGTTCCGGAAGGAGTGCTGAAAATGAAAACCATGGCTAAAGAGATTGCCGGATTAGTGGGAAAATACCGAGGTTCACTTTCCGGGGAACACGGAGATGGAAGGGCGAGAGCACCATTTATTGAATATGTATTGGGTAAAGAAATGATTCCGGTTTTGAGGCAGGTGAAGGAAATCTGGGATCCAAATTATGTCTTTAATCCTTACAAAATTGTAGATCCTGTGGCTATGGAGGAATCCATTCGGTATTCTCCATCCTATAAAACACTGAAAGCGGACACTGCTTTTTACTGGCGGAAAGAACGAAATTTTAACGAAGCCATCGAACTATGCAATGGAGCCGGGGTTTGCAGGAAGCTGGCTGAAAGTGGTGGCACTATGTGCCCATCATACATGGCCACAACCAATGAGAAAGACAGCACCAGGGGTAGAGCTAATGTA
>JAKSCW010000284.1 GCA_022360375.1 Balneolales bacterium | reverse complement strand
CGACAACGCGATTGATGCCGTTAATGATGGGGGTAAGATCGAAGTTGAAGCTAAAAGTAATAACGGATCCCTGAATATGTTTTTCAGAGATAACGGATCAGGAATTCCCGAAGACATCCAGAATAAAATCTTTGACCCATTCTTCACCACCAAAGATGTTGGAAAAGGAACAGGGCTTGGCTTAGATGTTGTACGGAAAATTATTGAAAAGCATGAAGGCAAAATTGAGCTGAAGTCTCAACCAGGTAACACCGAATTCAAAATTATTTTCCCATTCAACTAATATGAAGAAGCCGATACTATTTGCCATTGATGATGACCCGCAGGTTCTGCGGGCAGTAACCAGGGATCTTCGAAGTCGCTACAGAAGTGACTACAGAATTCTTAGTACCAATTCAGCTAAAGAAGCACTGAATTCTCTTCCAGAGTTAAAAATACAGGGCGAACATGTTGCATTGTTTTTAAGCGACCAACGAATGCCTGAAATGATTGGGGTCGATTTCCTGGAACAAGCCAAAAATCATTTCCCTAATGCCAAGCGCGTGCTCCTTACTGCCTATTCTGATACAGATGCGGCAATAAAAGCCATCAACGAGGTGCAGCTCGATTACTATTTATTGAAACCGTGGGATCCGCCGGAAGAAAAGCTTTACCCGGTAATCGATGATTTGTTGGACGATTGGAGAGCAAATTTTAAACCTGAGTTCCAGGGAATCCGGCTGGTAGGTTATCAATATTCACCAAAATCGCACACCATCAAAGATTTCCTTTCAGGAAACCTGATCCCTTACCGATGGCTGGACGTGGAAAGCACCGAAAAAGCAAACGAGTTGTGCGCTTTGCACCAAATTGAAAGCTCCCAGCTTCCTGCAATCTTTTTTGAAGACGGAACCCATTTAATAAATCCTACTCCTGTTCAAATTGCTGAAAAACTAGGCAGAAGCCCAAACGCTGATCATGAAATTTATGATGTTGCTATTATTGGTGCAGGTCCGGCCGGACTTGCCGCTGCGGTTTATGGTGGTTCGGAAGGGTTGAAAACCCTGCTAATTGAAAAAAGAGCCCCGGGAGGGCAGGCAGGAACCAGTTCAAGGATTGAAAATTATCTGGGTTTCCCAAAAGGACTAAGTGGGTCGGACTTAGCCCGCAGAGCTATCACTCAGGCTACCCGATTTGGTGTGGAGTTTTTGTCCCCCCAGGAGGTGGTAAGTATCGAATCCCAGGACCATTACAAAAAAATCACCATGATAGATGGAACCTGTGTAAATGCCAAAGCAGTAGTAGTTACAACAGGTGTAAATTACCGAAAACTGGAAAGTAACGGGCTTTCCGATTTTACAGGAGCGGGCATTTATTACGGCGCGGCTATGACAGAAGCACACGCTTTCAAAGACAAAGAAGTATATATCGTTGGTGGAGGAAACTCAGCAGGGCAGGCAGCTATGTATTTATCTACCTTTGCAAGTAATGTATACATCTTAATTCGTAGAGAATCTCTGGCTTCAAGCATGTCATCTTATTTGATTGACCAGATCGATGGAACACCAAACATTCATTTAAAACCATTTACTGAAATTATAGAAGCATGCGGAGAAAACAAGCTTCAAAAATTGGTCATCAGAAATAATGTTGAAGACAAACTGGAAGAAGTACCCGCAGATGGTTTATTCATTTTTATTGGTGCACGACCTTATACCGACTGGGTAGAGAACAATATTATCAAAAATGATAAAGGCTTTATAGAAACCGGAAAGGAATTGAATAAATACGATGATTTTGCCAGAATTTGGAACCTGGATCGCCAGCCATTTATGCTGGAAACCTGTTCACCAGGAATTTTTGCTGCAGGAGACGTACGCGCGGGAGCCATGAACCGGGTGGCTTCAGCTGTGGGTGAAGGAGCAATGAGTATTAAATATGTGCATGAATATCTGGCAGATTCTAACATTTAAATGCAATAATGTTTTGCACTTTTATACCGCAAATTTTAGAATCCAAATATTCATGAAGTAATTTTTATTCGATGAAAAAATCAATTCTCGCACTTGGGGTATTAGTTCTCACGCTTGCTTGTGCACAAGTAAATTATGTAGGACAAACGTACGAACCGACCAAAGAAGTCGAAATCTTTTTTGATGATAAGCTAATCGAAAAAGAATACACTATAATCGGCCAGGCTATTGGAACAGGATCTTTTGGGGCTTCCAACAGCAAAATTCAACGAAAACTGATTCAGGAAGCAAAAAAGCGTGGAGCTGATGCCATTTTGATTACCGGTTTGGGAAAAGATAATATTAGTACCGGGGATGGCACCAGCATGGAGGAAACACAAATCAATGCCATGTTCATTCGTTACGACTAGTCCTGAAAGGGTTCACCTAGAACCCTATTCTCTTTCTCACGGCATCAAGAGCATCCTTTTTAAGTGACTCTTCAAGTTCTTTTTTCTTGGCCTCCAATTCATCGTACTTCTTCTGTACAATTTGAAGCTCATCATTAATTATGGCTTCAAACCGGTCGTATTCGGCCCGAAGTCGTTGCTCCTGTTCATCTACAAATGATTCAACTTCTACACGCTTTTCATTAATACGGCTCTGTACCTCATCCTCAATCTGCTTCTTTGCTGCATCCACTTCAGCCTGAACCGTACTTTTCAGGGTATTCAGGAACAAATCGTCTACGTTCGAGCGAACCCGAACCCGCAACGGCCCCTGGGTATTGTCAATTAATGCGCTCGCGTCAATCCTGTCTGTGCTTGAAATGGCATTTCTGATTAAAGATTCCACAGTATTCCTGGGTCTGCCCGCACTTGCAAAGTCGAATTCAATGTCACTTGCCAGATAGCTTACTTCGCTGTCAATTCGCCTGTCAATTACATCCAAAGCAAAAGAAAGCTCGCCGGTTCCTCTACTTAGTTCATAAGGCAAAAGCTCGGAAGGGGATATTTTTGATTTCGCCAATGAAAATCCTTCGTAGGTTACTTTCACTCTTTCAAACTTTTCTTCCCCCAGGTAATTGAGTTCTCCATCCATGGTCAGGCTCACCGCGTTTTCATCCTCACCACCCAGGTTAAAGCGAGTAGGTTCTCCCGTTTTGGCTTGATCGTTACTCACATTGGTTACCAACCCTGCCAATGCAATATCATTGTTTGTTACCCCTGAAAGATCAATGCTCTTAATCCATAAACCAGGTAGGTCATACTTATCCGTGAACTCATAATTACGACCTTCATAACGCTCGATTTTTTCCTCATCTTCTTTTTCGGGAAGTAAACGGGCTCCATATTCACGGGCGGTAGCAATGTATCCAAGGTAGGTATTCAAATCAGCAAGCAAGCTTTCTCCAAACAACGCAGTTCCGATACTTTGTGCATTTATTTCAGGTAGTTTTGCAACATTAGCTGCACTGTTTATATCATCGCGAATCCAACCATCGATACTTGCCAGGCCGTTTCTGGAAGCGTTTAAATCTGCCTGAAAGTTATCTTTAATATGTATCACTTCATTCTTCAGTGAATCTGCTTCGGCAGTAACTTTCTTGATCGTCTCAATGGCAGCCAGTGCCTTTGGAACATCATCGATTTCCTCCAGTTTCAAACCATTAACCAATTCCTTGATATCGTTAGTATTTGTGATGATTGAGTTATTGGTAATGGTTGAATCCCATTCGGAATAAGTGGTTTCAAGCCCGGTTTTCAGGCTGTCCATTTTATCTAATGATTGAAGATTAACCATTGCCATCAGGCTATCAATATTGATATCATCCTTTACATCCGTAAACTGCATGTTTGCGTTTTCTGCAATGGTTGAAGAAACGCTGCTTGTCACATCAGCAAAAAAGCCAGGTTCATTTGATTTCTGCTCTTCTCTCTCCTCATCTTCAGGCATTTCAAAATAGCCATCTGTTTCACGCTCCGTTTGCAAAGCAAATCCATTTAATTTCAGGTCGTCTACAATTACTTTTTCCCAAAGTAATGGCCAGAATTGTACATCAAATTCAGCTTCACCTGTCTCGAAGGTATTTTGCATAGTATTCCCAGGGTTGGTTACCTGAAGCCGGCTCCAGGAGAGATGAAGATTGGTGGGATTAAAAGCAAGGTCATCAATCTCTACCAAAGCGCCATTTGCTATACTCAACTGCTTTTCAATTTGTTCTTCCACTAATTCATCAGTAACAAAAAGGGAAGCTCCAACAGCTAGTGCAGCTATAATTACCACAAAAATAAGTCCTTTCACTCTCATATCAACCCCTTACCCTGCTTACCGTTTGATATACCGAATATAATTTTGTGCCCTTCAGAGCTTTCACCAATTTCCATTTTTGTACTCTCTCATGAATGTGCTTACGATATTGATTCACGAAAATGATTACCAATGGGAACGCCGGAACAGAGAGGATTATCGCACTTAGAAAGCTACCTATTACCACCGTATTGTAAAATCGGGTCATTGCCCACCATTCATTATTATACATGTTTATCCACAACGATTGGTACGATTCTTTTTCCAACAACCAGGTTCCAAAATTATGAAACGCAGGATCTGCTAAGTATGCAATTCCACTGAATATCAGGAAAGAAAATATTACGATTCCAACATTCACTTTGATTACAATAATCAAGAGCAGAATGGCAAGATTATGAAAAGAAAAAAGTGGGGTAAGCCCAATAATCATCCCAAACACAAATCCCAAAGCGATCTGCCATGGTTTAGCTTCGGATGAAAGTGCCTTGAGTAACCTGGCCACATATTTTAGAATGATAAGCATGTTAAAAACTTAAACGTTTGCACCGGAATTTGGAGAATATTTGAACACTTTACCAAAATTCTTTAATACAAATGTTTCGTTAAGATTAATTGTTGTTAAGTACATAAAACATGAAATTTGATGTAATATTACCTGGGGTTGTTTGTTAACTCTAAGGAATAAAAAGATGAGGGTAACCATGAAGTTTCGATCCATAGCATTAATAAGTTTTTCAGTGGTGCTTTTTTGGGGGGGATGCGAAAATTCCTCTAACTCCGGGCCTGCTGAAGTAGAAAATTTCCCTTGCGAGGATGGGATGGCCGCCGGACTCTATCCATGCAACAATATTGGGCTATATGCTCACATTGGATTAGACCAGTTAGGGGCGGTTAGAGCAAATGATATATGGGGGTGGACCGATCCTTCAAACAATAAGGAATATGCTTTAATCGGACTTTATGATGGAATTGGTTTTGTGGATATAAGTAACCCAAATGAACCGGTATATGTTGGAAAACTTAACGAATATTCAGCTTCACTAAAACTGGCTCCTGAAAAAGCAAAGGAAGAATTTCCAGCCTGTACGTTCGGAATAGGAACTTCGGAAGTAGCAAAAATTCAAGGAGAAGGTTCTACCTGGCGGGATGTTAAGGTGTACAATAACCACGCATTTGTTGTGGCTGATGGACAAATTCATGGAATGCAGGTTTTCGATTTAACCAAGCTTCGCAATTATAACGGGACGTTTATGGAGTTTTCAGAGGATGCGCATTATGATTTAATAGATAACGTGCACAATATCGCTATTAACGAAGCTACTGGTTTTGCCTATTTAGTGGGCTACAGGGCAACAGAAGCTTGTGGTTTTGCAAGAAACCCAAACGTTTTTGGGGCCCGTGATACAACCGGACTTCATATTGTTGATATCAGTTCTCCATTGAGCCCCCAATTTGCCGGGTGTTATATTGATCATACAACAGAAAATCAAAGTGCCGTTAATGCGGGCACGGCTTATATCCATGATACACAATGTGTAAACTATAATGGTTCAGATTCTGAGCATACCGGGAAAGAGGTTTGTTTCAGTTCCGCTGAAGGCTCCGTAGTAATTACGGATGTTACTGATAAAAATAACCCTACCACCCTCGGATTTAGTGGAGCTTCTCAGATGCAATATTCCCATCAAGGTTGGTTAACTGAAGATCATCGCTATTTTTTAATGAATGATGAAATAGATGAAGGTAACCTGGGACGAGACACCAAAACATATATCTGGGATGTTCAAAATTTAGAAGAACCAATTTTTGTTGGTCATTATACTCACGATACCCCAACTATCGACCATAACCTCTACATCAAAGATAATCTTGTATACCAATCCAATTACACTTCGGGATTGAGGGTGTTCAGACTTGGTGACTTATCCCGGGCCGAACTTATCCCGGTAGGATATTTTGATACTGAACCAAGTTCTAACGCTGTTACTTACGATGGAGCCTGGAGTAACTATCCATTTTTTAAAAGCGGAGTAATTATAGTTAGCGATATAAATAGAGGACTGTTTATTCTCAGACCAAACTTGTAATACTCATTGAACCCGAACCGTATCTCCCCAACAATTGCCAGAGCTCTTTATTTGGAGTTTACACTTATCTTTATTGGTCTTCCAATCGTTTTCTATTTCGATTTAATTCCCCTTCCTAAACTCCCTTCACTCGTTGCTTTTACTGTTTATGCGCTGGTAGTTTTATGGTTCGATAGAACGTATGATAAATCTAACTTCCTAAGATGGGATCTGTCAAAGTTAGAGGTGAAGAACTTAGCTGTTCGGTTTCTTCTTTTTTCAATATTCATACTTGCAGCTGCGTGGTACTTTCTTCCCGACGATTTTCTGATTATTCCAAAGGAAAGACCCCAGCTTTGGGTTATAATCATGCTTTTTTACCCTTTTGTTTCCGCATTACCTCAGGAACTGATATACCGTAGCTTTTTCTTTCAAAGGTATAGTTCCATTTTCCCCAGGAAATGGATTTTGATTTTAGCAAGCACTCTGGCTTTCGCATTTTTACATATCATTTATGATAATTTTGTTGCAATTATATTTACCCTGGCTGGCGGATATCTCTTTTCCAGAACCTACGAGCGTACTAATTCTTTATTAGCTGCATCTTTAGAACATGCATTATATGGTTGTATGATTTTCACCTCAGGTTTTGGAAGCTACTTTTATGAGCCATTCAACGGTTAAATCACCAAAAAACCATTGTTACATCTACATTAAAAAATGGTTGTCTTTTTAACTTGAAGCGATATTTGCGTAACTTTCTTTCTTTTAAAAAACTACGCAATCTAAAAATCATTCATTCTAAGCCTCATTCATGGATTTATTTGATAAGCTTGAAGGCCGTCCAAGTCCACTAGGACCATTCACTTCTGAAGGGTACGGCTACTATACATTCCCAAAATTAGAAGGACCGTTAGGCCCGGAAATGAAATTTAATGGAAAGGATATGGTCGTATGGAGCATCAACGACTACCTGGGGGTGGGAAGTAACGAAGAAATTAAAAAAATTGATGCCGAAGCTACAGCTAAGTATTCCTTAAGTGCACCAATGGGTGCTCGTTTAATGACCGGTAACACCACTGAGCATGAATTGCTTGAGCAAGAACTTGCAGCATTTGTTCACAAGCCGGCAGCTCAGCTTTTAAATTATGGATACCAGGGAATCATGAGTGTAATCCATTCGCTGGTTGATCGAAATGATTTCCTCATTTATGATGAATTAAGCCATGCTTGCATCGTTGATGGAAAACAGCTTTCAATGGCCGAAAAATCGGTGTTCAAACACAACGATATTGAAAGTTTCAAGAAACAACTCTACCGAGCTGCCTCTAAAAAGAAAGATAATTCATCTATTCTTGTAATAACTGAAGGTGTATTTGGAATGACTGGTGATTTGGGAATTCTTCCTGAAATCATTGAACTGAAAAAAGAAGTTCCATTCCGTTTATTGGTTGATGATGCGCATGGTTTCGGGACCCTAGCTTCTGATGGTTCCGGTACTGGTACTCATTTAGAATGCCAGGAAGGTATTGATATTTATTTCGGAACTTTTGCAAAGGCTGTAGCACTAATCGGTGCCTTTGTTGCTTCTGAACCACGGGTAATTGAGTTTCTTAAAGCAAATGTTCGAAGCCAGATTTTTGCTAAATCTCTTCCTCTCCCCATAGTAGTTACTGCTCGGGAGCGATTAAAAATGATTCGCCAGCATCCTGAATGGAGAGAGAAGCTTTGGGATAACACCATTAAACTTCGCGAGGGATTAAAGAAAATTGGATATAATGTTCTGCCTTCGGAAAGCCCTGTTACTCCTGTTCTTACTTCCGGAAGTACCGATTTATGCACAGATATCATGCGCAAGCTACGGGAAGAGTATGGTGTTTTTGTAAGCGGAGTAGCCTATCCGGTAGTGCCAAAAGGAATTGTTTTAATTAGACTTATTCCTACCGCAGCTCATAATGATGCCCACATCGAAAAAACACTTGACGCTTTTGCTTCAATTAAAGATTTTGTGATGTCTGCAGCGAATAAACTTACCGCTTAAGACAATTAGGATATTGTGGTCATCTATGTAAAGGGCCTTTCTGTTTTTTCAGAAAGGCTTTTTTTATTTCCTTAGCATAAAATTTATGTACACAGGCAAATGATCAGATGGAGTCCGGTTTTGTTGGCTGTTACTGAGAACAGCATAGTCCAAAACTTCAATTGTTTCGTCTACAAAAATATAATCAATACGGTAATCGAGAGGATGTGAGGTATCAAACCCGTTAAATGTTCCCTCCGGGCCAAATGGTTTTTTGCCAGAAACAATCTTCGAATCAAACATCACTTTATTCAGGAATTGAATGGGTTCCGATTCCGGGACAGCATTTAAATCTCCCATCAAAATAACAGGGAGCTTTTCTGAGTTAAATTCCTCAGTTTTCTCGTGAATCAGCTTCAGCGCATTTAACCGCGAAGTAGCTCCACGGTGATCTAAGTGGGCATTAAATACATAGAATTCGTTTGCTGTAGCAATATCCTTAAATAGTGCCCAGGTAGAAATACGCTCCATAGAGGCATCCCAACCTACAGAAACCTGATCGGGGGTTTCTGATAACCAGAATGTTCCACTATCAATTACTTCATATTCATAATCTTTGTAGTAAATGGCACTGAATTCGCCAGCTTGCTTTCCATCATCCCGGCCTACCCCCACGTAAGAATAACCATTTAATGCCGAATCAAGGTAAGCTACCTGGTGATATAAGCCTTCCTGGATTCCTAAAACATCCGGTTCGTAATAATTCACCAAGTCCGCTACCCACTCTTTTCGAAGCTCCCACCAGTTCTCACCGTCATTTTGAGTGCTAAACCTGATGTTATAGGTCATGGCAGAATATTGGCCCAATACCGGAATTGCGATCAGATTAATAAGGAATAGTATTGCGATTGGTTTTTTCATGACCTTTTTTACGTAACCTACGCTGTTCGTATTAATACAATATTATAAAAAAAAAGCCTCTCAATTTGAGAGGCTTCGCGTTAATCGAATAGCTTTTTTACCCAACCAAAAACACCCGTCGAGGACTCTGGTTTCCCTTCACGGCCTCCCGACAAACCTTCATATGTTGGCCGGGGTAATGATTTTGGTTTCTCGGTTTTTTTCTTCTGATTCTTTTTGGTTGAACCATTTTTCTTCCCTTTTTTCTGGTCACTTTTGCTCTGCTTTCCATTCCTTTGCTTCACCTTTGTACCAGATTTTGCTGGAGCTTTTTTCTTTCGCTTCTCTATAACTTCCTCCGGAAATGGAAGCTCAATGGGCGGATAACCCGCCTCTTTTGAAATGTGCTCCATATTTTCAAAATCCATTTTGTAGACTAAGGAAATCATACGGCTGGCTTTACCTTCGCCTACCATTTCTGCCCGATAGCGATATTCTGCCAGATCTTCCGGAACATCGTAGTTAATTACCTCGTTAACCTCTCCAATGTGTATTTTTTTGCCAGGAATTCCCCCTATTAAAAGAATACGCATATCGTATGAGTTAAATCTTTCGAGACGTTCAGCGTATGTTTTCTCATCCAGTTCTTCACTGAGGCTTACAACTCCCCAGTTTTTTTTGCGAATAATTCGAAACAAACGATCTGTAGTTCTTCCTGATGCAGCAAATACAACTATTTTCCTGGAATCTGATTCTTCTAAATGGGCCATTAACGTAGAAATCTTCATCCTTGCCGGAACATTGATATAGCCTTGTTCCACCCCCTTTGAAATTGGTTCTGAACTATCATCTAAAACCTGATCTTTTTTCAAGACTACTTTTACACTCGTTTCATCCAGTTTGGCTTTAGCTTCCTTCAGATCAACCCCAGGTATCTCCTCAGGTGTTTCTTCCGTTTTTTTCGGAATGTTACCTTCAAATCCGATCAATTCCGGGTTCTTCAGTGCATACTTAACCAGTTCCTGCGTGGCAGAATTGTTTGATTCAGAAAGGATTAATACTTGTGGGTCACTATCCACAAAGCGAAGAATATTCTTAACACGGTCCACTAAATGGAAGTTTTCCATGTTATGGGCTTCATCAATTACAATACAATGTAAGTTTTGAAGCCTGATATTATTCCTGTCCAGAATTTCAGTAAGTCGACCGGGATTTGCAATAATCACCGGGGCTCCATCTTCAACGGCTTGTTCATGCTCTGCTTTATCCCCACTCATAGTTACAAGGGCACTACTTATTTGTGCATGATATCCAATAGCCCAAACGAGTTCGTCAATTTTAGCTGCTCGTTCAATAGATGGTGTTAAGATTAAAACTTTGGTGCCTTCAGCCTCTCCGTGTTCAACAGCCTTTTGTAGCGCTGGAATTAAAAATATGCCTTCATCTTCTGCTGGTACATGTACCAGCAAATGTTTGCCATCGAGTGCGGCAGGTAAAACTTTTTGTTGGAGAGGAGTAGGTTCTTCTATTCGTACATCGGCAAGCCCGCTCACTAATTCGGGGCTTAAGCCGTAATTTTCAAAAGACAATGTTACACCTCTTTCTTTTGGCTTAATCGTTCAAATTTCAAAGATCAATGTCCCGTTAACAAGGACTTTTAAATATACAAATTGTTTGGCTAGCTCTCCTTATTTCTTTTTGTTTCTTCGCTATCCAGATAAGTGATTTTGAATATTGGATGTATTTGAAGAGTCCCTTCTCCCTTTTTGATTATGAAAACAGTTGCTGCTGCTAATAGAAGTATAGTTACTGTGCCCAAAAGACCCCCTTCAGGCCCAAACGTACCTCCTGTCCACCATTCAGCCCCTCCCTGCTGAATTTGAATCACCGAGTTTCGAACAGATAGCCCGCTCACTCTGAAACCAAATATTGT